>CAZDYW010000199.1:3615-5369 GCA_964509655.1 uncultured Anaerolineales bacterium | reverse complement strand
TCCTTGATCTTGATGTCGATCTTGGGGCCGTAGAAGACCGCCTCGCCCTCAATCCGCTCGTAAGGCAGGTCTCTGGCTTTGATAGCCTCGATCAGCGAGGCTTCAGCTTGCTTCCACATCCTATCCTCGCCGGCATATTTCTCCGGCGCGTCGGGATCGCGCACGCTCAGCTCGACCTTGAACTCACTGAAGCCAAAGCTACGCAGCATATCGAGGCTGAAATCGAGCACGCGCAGAATCTCATCCTCAATCTGCTCCGGCGTGCAGAAGATGTGAGCGTCATCCTGCGTGAAGCCGCGCACGCGCAGCAGACCGTGGAGCACGCCGCTGCGCTCGTAGCGATAGACCGTCCCCAGCTCCGCCCACCGCAGCGGCAGATCACGATAGGATCGGATGTCCGTCTGGTAGATCAGAATGTGGAAGGGGCAGTTCATCGGCTTCAGGTAGTAATCCTGACCATCGACGTCCATCGGGGTGTACATCCCCTCCTCGTAGAAATCGAGGTGACCGGAGCGTTGCCATAACTCCGCCTTGCCGATGTGGGGCGTGAAGACGAGCTCATAGCCGCCCGCGCGGTGCTGCGCACGCCAGAAATCCTCGATCACCTCGCGGATGCGACCGCCCTTGGGGTGCCAGTAGGCCAACCCAGGGCCGCCTTCCTCGTGGAAGCTGATCAGGTCCAGTTTCTTGATCAGCCGGCGGTGGTCTCGTTTCTCTACCTCCTTTTGCCATTCGAGGAACTCTTTCAGCTCCTTCTCCGTCTCCCAGACCGTGCCGTAGATGCGTTGGAGCATCGGGCGTCTCTCGTCGCCGCGCCAGTAGGCCCCGGCCACATTGAGCAGTTTGACCGCGTCCGGGTTGATCTCGCCGGTATTATCGACGTGAGGCCCGCGGCAAAGATCGACGAAGGGACCATCTCGGTAGATGGAGAGCTCGATTTCCCCCTCGATGGGTTCGCCGTGCTCGTCCAGGCCGCCGGAGAGGATGTCCTTGATCAGCTCCAGTTTGTAGGGCTGATCCTCGAAAACCTCTTTCGCCTCCTCCTCATCGATCTCCTCGCGCACAAACTCATAGCCCTCGGCGATGATCTCGCGCATACGCTCCTCGATCTCCTCCAAATCCTCCGGCGTCAGCGGACGGGGCAGATCGAAGTCATAGTAAAATCCGGTCTCAATGGCCGGGCCGATGGCGACTTTACCTTCGGGAAATTTCTCAAGTACAGCTTGGGCCATCACGTGGGCCGTCGAGTGGCGGACACGGTGCAAATGACCATTCTCATCCTTATGTTCTTCAGACATGTTCTTCCTCCTCAATAGGTGATCGATTCGTCAACAGCTTAAAGCATAATTTTGTCTCAGTCTCGCCTTCAGTCATCTCGATCACCTCCTTTATTATCGCTCAGATAAAAACGAAAAACCCCACGCCCTTGGGGCGCGGGGTACAAGTCCCACGTGGTTCCACCCAAGTTCCACAGCGAATGCCGTGGCCCTCTTGAGGCGATAACGGGCCTGCCCGGAGTTCCATACTCTCGCCGTTTTGCAGCCATGCGATTTGAGGAACCCTCTCACGGGGGGTTTTCCCGACCTTCCGGTGGAAGGAGCTTCCAGCCGATGGCTCCCTCTCTCTGTCTCCTGCTCAAGCCGGTACTCGTCCCGATCAACGAGTTGGTTATTTTAACGTCTGTCATTATTATAGCGCTCTTTGGGTTTCTGTCAACCGATTTGCCCGTTCCCCACCGTCGTGTTACAATCGAA
>CAZDYW010000199.1:0-3515 GCA_964509655.1 uncultured Anaerolineales bacterium | reverse complement strand
CGGAGGATAACAGTCGATGATGAGACTTGATCGTTTCACCGAGCGTGCACAGGCAGCGGCCCAGCGAGCGGTTCAGATTATGGCACGCTACGAACATACGCAGGTCGATACCGAACATATTCTGGTGGCGCTACTGGAGCAGCCCGATGGGGTAGTCCCACAATTGATGGAGCACATGGGCGCAGATGCCGACCTTATAATGCAGCGGCTCGATGAAGAGTTGGAGTCAAGCCCCAAGGCCAATGTCTATGGAGGCGGAGGCATGGGGCAAGTTTTTATCACCCCGCGTGTCAAGCGGGTGCTCGACCGCGCCAACGGCGAGGCCAATCAGCTCAAGGACGACTACATCTCGACGGAGCACATTTTCCTGGCCATAGCCAGCGAGCGGGATACTCCCGTCTCCCGTATTCTGCGCGAATCGGGTGTCACCAAGAGCCGCATTCTGAGCGCCATAAAAGAGGTGCGCGGTGGGAAGAAGGTAGAGGATCGTAAGGCCGAAGTGCGCTACCGGGTGCTGGAGAAGTTCAGCCGCAACTTGACGCAGATGGCACGCGAGGGCAAGCTGGACCCGGTCATCGCGCGGGATAGTGAGATTTTGCGCGTGATCCAGATCCTCTGTCGCCGCACCAAGAATAACCCCGCGCTCATCGGCGAGCCGGGCGTGGGAAAGACGGCCATCATCGAGGGCCTGGCGCAGAAGATCGCCGAGGATGACGTGCCGGAGATTTTGATGGGCCGTCAGGTAGTGCAGCTCGATTTGGCCGCGATGGTCGCCGGTTCCCGTTTTAGGGGCGAGTTCGAGGAGCGTCTTAAGGCCACTATTGAGGAAATCCAGAATTCCGATGGAGAGGTGGTGCTCTTCATCGACGAGTTGCATAACGTAGTCGGCGCAGGCTCTGGCATGGGGGCGCTGGATGCTTCCAATATGATGAAGCCGGCCCTGGCGCGTGGTGAGTTGCAGTGCATCGGCGCTACAACTCTGGACGAGTACCGCAAGTATATCGAGCGTGATGGCGCGCTGGAGCGGCGCTTCGCCCCTGTGTTCGTCGATGAGCCGACGGTCGAGAAGACCATCGATATGTTGCGCGGTCTGCGTGACCGGTATGAGGCCCATCACAAAGTGCATATTTCCGACGCCTCCATCGTGGCAGCCTCTCGCTTGTCACATCGTTACGTCACGGATCGGCGCTTGCCCGACAAGGCGATTGACCTGATGGACGAAGCGGCGGCCAAGCTGCGAGTGGCGCTTCACACTCTCCCGCCGGAGTTGAAGGATATGCGCTCAGAGCTTCATCAGCTCCAAACGGAGATCGACGCCGCCAGCGCGGTTGAGGATTACAAACGGGCGGCAGAGCTTAAGACGAAGCGTATCAACCTCCAAGCCGAGTTCAACCTCAAACGTGAGATGTGGCAGCAGGAGAATCAGCTTGATGAGACGATTGAGGAGAGGGACATCGCCGAGGTCGTAGCAAGCTGGACTGGCATACCAGTTGCGCAGATGATGGAGACTGAGGCTGAGAAATTGCTGCGTATGGAGGATGCGCTCCAGGAGCGTATCATCGGACAGGATGAGGCAGTAGCCGCTGTATCAGACGCCATTCGGCGTGCCCGTTCTGGCATGAAAGATCCCAGTCGGCCTATTGGCAGTTTCATCTTCTTGGGCTCGTCCGGTGTGGGCAAGACGGAGCTGGCGAAAGTGCTGGCCTGGTTCCTATTCGACGATGAGGATGCCCTGGTGCGCATCGATATGAGCGAGTATCGGGAGCGGCATACCGTCTCGCGGCTCTTCGGCGCCCCTCCTGGGTATGTGGGCTACGAGCAAGGGGGCCAGTTGACCGAAGCGGTGCGCCGCCGACCTTACCGCGTTGTTCTGTTCGATGAGATCGAGAAGGCTCATCCCGATGTGTGGAACGCGCTGCTGCAAATTTTGGACGAGGGGCAGTTGACCGATGGACAGGGCCGTCTGGTGGATTTTCGTAACACGGTCGTGATTATGACCTCCAACGTGGGTACGGAGTATGCTCACAAGGGTGGGACACTGGGCTTCGTTCAAGTCGATGAGGGGCAGAACTCTGGGGATGACAATCGGCGTGAGATCAAAAAGAAATTGAAGAAGACCTTCCGTCCAGAATTCCTCAACCGCGTCGATGAAGTGATCATCTTCAACAACCTCAATCTTGAGGATATGGAGCTCATTGTGGACCTGCAAATGAAAGATGTCACTGAACGATTGGCGGATCAAGGGCTGGAAGTCAAGCTGACGGAGGACAGTCGCAATTGGCTGGCTCGTGAAGGCTTCGATCCGCAGTTTGGCGCACGGCCTCTACGACGTGCTCTGCAGCGTCACGTAGAAAGCCCCCTCAGCGTCAGGTTGCTGCGCGGCGATTTCAAGACAGGCGACCTTGTCTTAGTTGATGTTGGAGAAGATGGGTTGGAATTTGATCGGCGGGAGGAGTGGAAGGAACTGAGCGAGCAAATGGCAACGCCAGCGATGCAGGAAGAAGAAGTTGAGGTTTGAGGTTAGTCCTGCGAGAAAAAATTTACCCCTACGGTGCCTGGTCCGGAGTGGACGGCTAGGGCGGGGGATAGTTCAGTCGTGATAGTCTCCACACAGTCGAAGCGTTCCCTCACCATCGCTTGCAGTTTTTCCATCCGGTCCCAGGCTGCGACGTGGGTAAAAGCCACTTTTATCCGCGCGTCTTTTCCCACGTGTTGCTGCATAAGATCGACTATGCGGCGGTAGGCCTTGGACCGGCTGCGGGCGGTCCCTAGCGCTACAATTTCTCCCTCTTGCATGCCGATCAGAGGCTTGATGTTGAGCAGTGAGCCCAGCAAATGCTGGGCTTTTCCGATGCGCCCTCCCATATGGAGATAGCGCAGTGTGTCGGCGGTCTGGATCATCATTCCCTTTTGGGCAACTCCGCGTGCTCTTTCTATCACTTCATCGAAACGAAGACCGGCGAGGGCATCGCGAGCTGCTTCGATGGCTACCCAGCCTTGGGTCATAGCCACCTGGAATGTGTCCACTACCTCGACGCGAATGTCGGGGGCGTGCTCTTGGAATATCTCCACGGCGGCACGACATGACTGATAAGCACCGCTACCCTTAGAAGTCATCGTGAAAGCGACGATCTCCTTCACTCGTTGAGCGAGGTTCTTCAAGCCCCTCAAGTAATCCCCCGGGCCAGGATTGGACGTGGTCGGTAAACGTTCCGCTTCAGTTAGCCATTCCGCAAACTCGGTCGGTTTGACGTCCACCATATCGCGCAGAGTCTCTAATCCGCGATGAATGTAGTAAGGCACGATCTCTATATTCAGCTTCTTCGCCAAGCGCTCTGGGATACTGGCCGTCGTGTCTGTGAGAATACCGATCATAGGGAATCTTACCTCCTTCTTTACACTGAGTGTCGCCTCGATCCGCCTTGCCCTTTTGAGGATATTATACTCATCTTGCCTCTCTCGTCAATGGTTGCTTGGTAGACAACTATTACAACTCGGATTATAATTCAAGTATC
>CAZDYW010000198.1:0-5374 GCA_964509655.1 uncultured Anaerolineales bacterium | reverse complement strand
GCCTCCCCACGATAGGCGTCAAGGCTCGACAGCGTGCGGGCCAGCTCGTACTGCTCCCCCACATCCCGCAGGATGTCCAGGCTCCTCTGGAAGTAATCCTCGGCTGGCCCCAACCCCACATCCCGCGATTCGGCCGCGATCTCGCCCAGCAGCCGATAAGCAGCGCCCAGATCCTCCTTGCTGCCCAGCGCCTCGGCCAGGTAGCGGGCCCGTCTGGCCGAGCTCAGCGCCTGCTCCCAGTCCCCCCGGCGCAGGTAGACGCTGCCCATCGTGCGGCAGACCTTGACCGTGATCCAGTCGGCGTGCGTCTCATCGCTCAGCGCCAGAGCGCGTTTCAGGTGTGAGAGGGCTTGATCCAAGTTCGTGCTGGGCTCCGGTGCCCTCACCTCCAGCGCGTCGGCGCGGAGGTAGACGCCGCCGATGTTGGCCAGCACGCCGGCCGCGCCCTCGATGGACCCGGCGGCCTCGTGCAGTTCCAACGCCCGCCCGAACGTCTCCACTGCCTCGTCGTACCGCTCCATCGTGCGCAGCGCGAAGCCGATGTTGTTGTAGCACTTGGCGATGCTGGCCTGGTCACCGATGGCTTGGCTCGCGGAGAGGGATGCCTCGTAGAGCTCGATGGCCCGCTCATACTCGCCCGACCGGTAGGCCGCTATCCCCAGGTTCCGCAGCCCCTCGGCCCGCAGCGCCGTCTCGTCGGCGCGGGTCGCCAGTTCCAGCGAGAATTGCGCCTGTTCGGCCAGCTCGTCGTAGTCGCCGCGCAGGTAGGCCAGAAAGCTGAGCAGCCCGTGGGCGGCGGCCTGCTCATCCGCCCGCTCCCGCTCGGTCGCCCTGGTCAGGGCCAGTTGGAAGCGCTCTCGTGCAAAGTCGTATCGCCCGCGACGCTGATGGATCAGCCCCTGCTGGCGATAGACCAGCCCCACCACGTCCAGCGGACGCGACGATGAGACATAGCGCTGGCGGAAGGGGATGATCTGCGGGATGATGTCCGGGGCCAACTCCGCCTGCGCGGTCTCGGCCAGAGCCTGTGCCTGCTCATACCAGCTCAAGGCGTCCTCGTCGGCGTACAGCTCGACCGCCCGCTTGGCAGCCCGCAGCGCATAATGACAGGCCCGATCCGACTCGGCGGCGGCCTCGAAGTGATTTGCCAGCAGGCCGAAGTGGGGGGCAAGATCGGCGGCGTGGAGCCTCTCCAGCGCCTCGGCCACGCGCTGATGGAGATGGCGGCGACGGGCACGACTGCTGCGCCGGTAGAGCACGGCCCGAATCTTGTCGTGAGAGAAATCGTAGCGCCCGTCACGCTCCACGATCAGGCCAGCGGCGATGCCCTCGTCCAGCGCCGAGAGGATCATCTGGGGCGGCTGGCCAGTGACCGCCTGCAAGGTGGTGTGGTCAAAGGTGCGCCCGATGACGGCCGCGGCGGTGAAAAGCTGGCGTTCCCGCGTGTCCAGCCGGTCCAGATGGGCCTGGACGACGTCCTTTACCGTGAGCGGGATGGGCCACTCAGCGGTGGCGTCGACGCTCCTCTCTTGGAGACTGCGCAGGATCTCGATGACGAAGAGCGGATTGCCCTCCGTCTCCCGGAAGAGGCGTTTCAGGAAGGCTTCAGGATCGGCGGCGCGAAAGCCGATCTGACGCGCGATAGTTGCCACTTCCGGGAAGGAGAGCCGGTAAAGCGTGAGCCGGTGACAAACTCCCTCGCGGGCCAGCACGCTCAGGCTGCGCTGCCAGGCCGGGCCGAGTTCCCGCTCCCGCTGGGCGCCCACGACCAGCAGCGGCAGATCGGCGCTGTGGCGCAGCAGGTACTCTAGCAAAGCCAGGCTGGCGCGGTCGATCCACTGCAAATCGTCCAGGAAGAGGATGACCGGTCGCTCCTGCCCCAGTGCCCGCAGCCATTGGTGGACGGCCTCGGCCAGGCGCCCACGGGCCAGCTCCGAATCGACGGCGGTCGGCAGGGGAAGGCCGGGGTAGACGGTGCGCAGTTCGGGGATCAGGCGGCTCAGCTCGCTCATCCACAGGCCGGGCAGTTCGATCCGCTCCCAGTCCAAGCGGGATAGCGAGCTCCGCAGCAGATCGATCCAGGGATGGTAGGGGATGCTGCGCTCTGCCTCGAAGCAGCGCCCGCTCAGCAGGTGGACGTTGGGGAGGGTGGCGAGCCACTCGGTGACCAGGCGCGTCTTTCCCACGCCGGCCTCCCCCTCGACCAGTGCCAGCCGTCCGCGTGATTCGCGCCTGACCGTCGCCAGGTACTTGTCCAGGGTCGCCATCTCCCGCCGCCGCCCGACGAAGGCGTATCCTTCCCCGTCGGTGCCATCGGGGGCCGTGGTCGCGCTCACTTTGGCCGCGGCAGTCCCATCGGAAAGGGCCTGCTCTTGGAGCGCCCGCGTGCGGGCGTTCGGCGCCACGCCCAGCTCATCGAGCAATATCTCGCGGCAGCGCTCGTACTGTCGCAGAGCGGCGACGCGGTCGCCTGTCTGTAGGTGGATGTGCATCACCTGGCGATGCCCGGCCTCGTACAGCGGGTCGAGCCTCAGAGTCTGACGGGCCGCTTCCAGCGCCTCTGACCAATCGCCCGCTCCCTCACGTGTCCGGCTGAGGGCCAGCCAGCCATCCCGGTGGTAGCGCTCAAGCTGCTCCCGCGTGCGGCTGATCCAAGCGTCGAAGTCGGGAGCGCCCTTGATGCTCAGCCCGTCCAGGAAGGGGCCGCGCCACAGGGCCAGCGCCTCGACCAGCTCGCCCGCCGGTGCGTTGCTCTCTCCCCCTTGAATGGCTTGCCTGAACTGCTCGATGTCCAGCCAAACAGTGTCTTGGTTCAGGCGCACCTGGCGCTGGGATACGATCAGCGATGAGGCCGGCTCCAGATCGCGGCGGATGACGTAGAGGGCGTTTCGCAGGCTGCTGTAGGCCCGCTGATCGTCCACGTTGCCCCAGAGAAGCGTGGCCAGATATTCGCGGCTGTGGGATGAACCGGTGACAGCCAGGTAAGCGAGCAAGGCCGTGGCCTTCTGATAGGGCAAGCGCTGAGGTTTCCCTTCGACGATGATGCGCGGCGGTCCCAGCAGATGTAGTTTCACATTCGAGGCCATTTTTGGCACCTTTCTGATGCTTCTTTGATCCTTAATTTCCACTGTTTTTACATTAGGTTTGACCAGTACCTTAACAATCGCATAATTAGAAAAGGGATGGTTGCCCTCCTCCAGACGCAGAGGATTATACTCTGAAAAATATCCTTACTCAAGACCAATTGATAGGTAAATACAGTCAAGCAAAACAAGAACACCGCTGATTTACCCAACCAGCGGTGCTTTTCTCTATAGTAGTCGCGCAAATTGTCTGGTTTCAGTTTATTCCATTCCCATTGTCACCATGAACAGCCAGCGCGGTTAGGAAACCATAGCTCACAAGACTGAAATGTCACATCGGTTGAATCATAACAAGGCACAGTTTGGTGTATGGGCACCCCATACAGTTGTTCAAATACGTGGGTTGTTATGATGACAAACACGCGGTTCTGTCCCTACAAATTCCTGCTTGGGTTCGGTATACTATCAAGTAGGTATATGGAAAGGGAGTCACGCGATGAAGCAAACCCTAAACAAAAAGCTAAGTGAACGAACACAACTCAAACAGGAGGAGTTATTCAATGAAAATGCGTGAACCTTATAAGGCGCTAAGGCTATGGGCACCTTTGATAATCATCGCCGGGCTGATATTTGCACTCGTTGGTTGTGGTGGTCAAGCCCCGACAGAAACTTCTGAACCCGCAGAGGGCTCAGGCACCTCTGGCGATGAAACTCAGGAGAAGGTCTTCAAGCTTGGCGTGCTCGGTCCGTTCAGCGGCCCCAGTGCCCGCAACGGTGAAGAATTCAAGAACTCGGTCAAGATGGCGCTGGATGCCATCGACTACCAGATCGGCGATTACACGATTGAGCCCATCTGGGTCGATTCCCAATCCGATCCCGCCAAGGGTGCTCAGGCCTACGAGCAAGCCATTGTTCAGGACGGCGTCCAGACGATGATCATCAACTGGCATAGCTCGGTCGCCGTTTCCTGTATGGATATCGCGGCCAAGCACAAAGTGCCTCACTACTGCCCTTACGGCGCCACCGAGGTCGTCAACGAGACCTGGCAATCCGATCCCGACAAGTATTTCTATTGGGTCAACAAATGGTGGCCCACGCCCAAGAAGCTGAGCATTTCTTACGTCCAGGCCCTTGAGGACGCCATTGCCTCTGGTACTTGGGAACCCGAGTCCAAGACTGTAGCCATCTATGGCGAGGATACCGACTGGGGCCGCAGCTTCGGCAATTCGATCCAAAAACAATTCGAGAACGCCGGCTGGGAGACGGTCTCCAAGGAGTACTTCTCCATCGACCAGACCGACTTTTACCCCTTGCTGAACAAGTGGGTCGATCTGGAGCCGGCCGTTATCGCTGGCACCAGCACGGCGGCGCCATCACTCTCTGCCTTTATCAAACAAGCAGACGAGGTAGGGCTGGAAAGTTTGATCGTTGCTGATGGTCTCGGCTGGATAGGTGAGTGGTACGACCTAACCGGTGCGTCCTCAAACTATGTTCTCGACCAGATTCCTGGGTGGGCTACTGAGGAAGGGAAGCAATTCTCCCAAGAGTTCCAAGAAGAGTGGAATATGGAGCCGAGCCCCTCGGCGGCAGGCCTGGCTTACGACTGTGCCAATTTCTTCATCCAGGCCGCCCAGCAGGTCTATGAGGACACGGGTGAGCTGAGTAAGGAGACGATGGCCGAATTCGCCAAGAAGGAGATACAGACCGGCGAGTGGAGCTACGAAGGTGGCATCGTGATGGAGGAATACAAATACACGCCGGAGACGGTCCCCGACCCAATCGTGGGTAAGGGGTACTACATCTTCCCTGTGCTCCAGTACTTCGACGGTGAGGGCAAGGTCGTCTATCCCCCCGAGTGGGCCGAGCAGAAGTTAGCTCCCAAGGGCACCGAACCCGAGATGATCGAGTAGCATCAAGATGTAGCCGCGTGCGAAAAGAAAGCAGTAATCAGACGCAGATCAACTAGAAGACGCGCTAGAAATTACTTCTTCTCCCTTTCCAGGGCGCGAGTTAAGCGAGCAAGCCTATGGGCCTATCGCGGTAGCTCGCGCCCTCACTTTGTATTCATCAATGACTCTACTGAAAAAAAGGTCATCCCCCTGGTCTAATTACCTCAAAGTTGAATTTTACCACAATTTTTAATGTCTGTCTGTAGTGAAATCTAGACAATCATTGTGGCTAAATCTAGACTCTTTTTGTGGCGGAGTCTTGATTATGGGGAATGATGGAGGAATTTGGCTCAAATTTGGCCATCAAGGATAGACCCAAACGCTCTTATGGACAAAGATAAT
>CAZDYW010000197.1:0-5381 GCA_964509655.1 uncultured Anaerolineales bacterium | reverse complement strand
TTTCCAAGTTCCTCTGCTGATAGAAAGCTCGAAAGTGCTTACCAATCTAATCGAGCAAATCGTCGACATAGGCCATGTGCTCGATAGCCGCCTGGCGCGCCTTTTCGGGGTCGCCTTGCTCAATGGCCTCGACGATGGCTCGCTGATAGGGGATCGAATCTTCCTTCACTTTCGGCAGATTGAGCATCTCGTGGATCACCTCGACGATCAATTTGCGCAACAGGTGGTAAAACTGCTCCAGCAGCTCGTTCTTGCCCGCCTTGGCGACCGCCAGATGGAAATCAAGGTCGGCCTCAACGAAGGCATCGTTGTCATCGACATTGGCCTCCATGCGACGCATGGCATCCCAAATGCGCTCAATGTCCTCCTGTGTGGCACGCTCGGCGGCAAACTCGGTCAGGGCGATCTCAATCACACCGCGAGCTTCATAGAGCTTGCGGGCGTTGAGTTCGCCGAGGCGGGTGCGCACCGTCTCCGGATGGATCAAAACGTCCAGCGCATCCTTGCGCAACCAAGTGCCCTTGCCGGGGCGGGAGGCCAACATGCCCACCGCCGCGAGGGCCTGGATGGCCTCGTGGATGGTGGAAAGCCCCACGCCGAATTGAGCGGCCAGTTCTTTGCGGGTAGGCAAGAACTCGCCCGGCCCGATCTCGCCGGTCAGGATCATCTGGCGCAGCTCACCGACGACGTCATCCACCAGGGTGCTTCTATCGATATGTGAAGGCATGGGCACCTCGCCGCGATTTGCTGAGGGATAAAGACACGAATATCAGAAATTCGGATATATTCTACCATAAATTCCGATCACGTCAAGGCTGCACGCAAGATCATAAAGGATATCTGTTGCCCCATGCCCCAAAATAAGTATAATCGAAGACATGAGCAAACCGACTTTGCACATCCGCCTCTTTGGCTCGCTTGAACTGGTCTGGAGCGGTGAGGCACTCCCCGTGCCATCTTCGCCCAAGGCATGCTCCTTGCTCGCCTATCTGATTCTGCACCACAACCGCCCCATCCCCCGCGACCGTCTGACGGGCATCTTCTGGCCGGAACGGCCCGATGCCCGCGCCCGCCGCGCTCTCTCCAACGCGCTCTGGCAGATCCGCAGCGCACTCGGCCCGGTCGCCCAGCGGCTGACGACGGAGCGTGACACAATCGTTTTCAAGATGCAAGCGGGCGACCGGCTCGATGTGGTGGAGTTCGAGGAGAGAGTGAATAAATACGCGGATGGAGAAATAGACGTCGCGCCGCTCCCGAACATATCCGATCTCTACCGCGCCGATTTCCTGGAGGCCTGTTACGATGACTGGGTGTTGGTGGAGCGGGAGCGGCTGCGGGAGCTTTACTTGCGAGCCTTGGAATATCTCATCGAGATGTACAAGCAGCGCGGGGAGTTTGAAGAAGCCCTAACTTGCGCTCAAGAGCTGGTCGCCGCGGATCCGCTACGCGAAGTGGCCCACCGTGAACTGATGCGCCTCTATCATCTCCTGGGACGCCCACGGGCGGCGCTGGAGCAATTTGATAGACTACACGAATTTCTGGCCGAGGAGCTAGGGGAACCGCCGAGCATGGCCTCACTCGCATTGCGACAGGAGATCGCCACCGCGCTGGACGAGGTCAAGCGCCCCCATCTTCCCGTCCCGCCGCCTCCCCCGCCCTTGCTGCAAGGGCTGGCCCATCTCTCTTTTGTGGGACGGACGAGCGAGCGCGCCGCTCTGGTGGAAGCGCTCCAGAACGCACTCCAGGGCCATGGGGGACTGGCTCTGATTGAGGGGAATGTCGGCGTGGGCAAAACGCGCCTGGTCGGCGAGATCGCCGCCGGCGCCCGCTGGCGCGGCTTCCAGGTCGGGCTGGGCAAGGGGGATCCGGTAGTCACATCGGCCCCTTACCAGCTTCTGCGCGACGCCATCACCCCGCTGCTGACGCCATTGCGTGTAGCCCAACTGGCCGGGCTGGTCGAGCCGCTCTGGCTGGGCGTCGTCGCCCCGCTTTTTCCCCCTCTCGCCACGCAGTTGCCCGATCTCCCCACCCCGGCACCGCTCGGCCCCCTGGAAGAAAAGCGGCGCCTATGGGAGGGACTAAGCCGCTGCCTGGTCGGGCTGACCTCCATCGCGCCGCTGCTGTTAGCTCTGGAAGACATCCACTGGGCGGACGACGCGGCCCTGGCTGCGCTTCCACACTTGGCCCAACGCCTTTCCACGCACCGCGCGCTCCTGGTCCTCGCCTATCGCCCATCCGAGGCCCATCAGCGAGCCGTCGTCTGGGAGGCGTTGGACGCTATCGACAGGGCACAGCCGCCGCTGCACATACAATTATCATCTTTCGAGCAGGCCGAGGCGGTGGCATTCGTTCGGCGCGCGCTGGGCGTTGGAGAGGATGCACAGGCCATGGCCTTCGTCCAGCGCTTGCAGGAGGAAATAGGCGGCAACGCGCTCTTCCTGGTGGAGACGCTCAAGGCGCTGTTGGAGCAAGGCGATCTCGCGCCGGTGAGCGGCCCATCTTCGATAGGCGGCCCGATGGGCTGGCGTTTCCCCACCGAGGACCTGCCGCTGCCTATCCCGACCTCGGTGCAGGAGCTGATCGGCGAGCGGGTGAGACGGTTGTCGCCGGGGTTACAATCCTTGCTGGAGATGGTGGCCGTGCTGGGGGATGAGGCCGACTTCCCCGTCATCTCCCTGACCAGCGATGGGAAGGTGACAACCCTGACCGAGCGGCTGAGAAGCTTGACGCGGCAAGGATTCCTGACGGAGATCGAGACCGGCTACCGCTTCGAGCATAACCTGGTACGGGGCGTCGTCTACCGCGCTATCCCCCCGCAGCGGCGAGCGATGCTCCATCGCCGCGTCGGTGAGGCGCTGGAGGAGCTGCATCCCGAACGGATCGAGACGCTGGCCTTCCACTTCAATCAAAGTGGCACAGAGCATAAAGCCTTGACCTACAGCCTGCAAGCCAGCGAGCGGGCCATGGCGGTTTATGACCATAAGAGAGCCCTGATCCATCTTGAGAAGGCGCTGGCTCTGGTCGGAGACGAGGCCACACGCTGGGATGTGCTGGCGCGACGGGAGGAAGCGCTGAACGGCCTCAGCCGCCGGAAAGCTCAAGCCGAGACATTGGACGAGATGCTGCAACTGGCAAAAACGCTCGACGATCCGGCACGGCTGGCCCACACCTACCACCGCCTGGGCTGGCGAGAGGTGCTCTCCGGGGAGACCGCCCAGGCGCTGTCGCTCCTCGATGAGGCCATCGCGCTGGCTCGTGGTATAGGTGAGCATAATTTGCTCGGCAATTGTCTGATCTCCGCCGCCCGTGCGTGGTGGCGCATCGGGGATGTGCAGCGCTGTCAAACGGCCATCAAGGAAGCGCTCTCTTTATTCCAGGAGACGAGCGACCGGGAGGCGGAAGTGCGTGCTCGCAACATGCTCGGCAACCTGCATCTGGGGCTGACGGGCAATTACGCCCAGGCTCTGGCCTACTTCGAGCGTAATCTAGAGCGGGCGCAGGAATTAGGCGACGCTCACAGGGAAGCGGCCGCCAGGGGCAACATCGGAATCACCTGCACCCTGTTGGGCCGCTATCAGCGCTCCCAGGAGGCCCTTGGCGCGGCGGCCCAAGTGATGGCCGAGGTCGGCGACCGCCACTGGCAGGGCATCATCCTCCACTGGCAAGGGGCGAATCATCGCGCTCTGGGTGATTTGGCCCAAGCGGAAGCGGCGGCGGCCCAATCGCTCGCCATCTGTCGGGAGGTAAATAATCGCAACTTCGAGATCGCGGCGCTGGAGTTGCTGGGCAAGGTCGCGCTGGATCGAGGAGCGCCAGAGGAGGCCAGCATCCACTTCGAGCAGGCCGCCGCAGTCGCCCAGGCCAATCAGCAGAGGATGGATCGGGCATTGAACCGATCACATATGGCGCTGGCACTTCTGCGTCTGGGCCGCGTGGAGGAGGCCCGGCGGTTATCGGAGGAAGCGATCGCCGAGATGGAAGGGCTCGGTGGACAACTAAGCCGCATGAAGGATGTTTATTTCGAGCGCTATCAGATCATCGCGGCTTGCGAGGGAGCTGAGGCCGCGCGTCCCCACCTGGAAAGCGCCCATCGACACCTGATGGATATGGCGGCCAATATCCAGGAGCCCGACCTGCGCCGCTCCTTCCTAGAAGACGTGATCGAGAATCGGGACATACTGACCGCCCATCGCCTGGGCTCCCCCCCAACACCGCCGCGCAGGCTGACGGTGCGCTTACCCCACGCCGCGGCTCCCACCGGTCGCCCGCTGCACGAAGAAGAATACATCGAGGTGACCTGGACGGTCGCCGCGCCAGAGGATGAGGAAATCGACGGTGGGGTCGAGCGCCGCCGTCATCGGATTTTGCGCCTGCTGCGCCAGGCCGCCGAGCAATCCGCCGCCCCCACCCTGGCGGGTCTGGCCGAAGCATTAGGCGTCAGCGAGCGCACCATCAAGCGCGATCTGGCAGCGCTGCGTGCGGAAGGCCACGATGTGCGCACGCGGGGCAGCCGCAACTGAGCCTCACAAAATGGCCCCAAGGTTCCCCTGATTCAACTCCCCCAAAAGACACTTCCAAGACACCTTTGTGGTAAAAAACGGTCATTGTGACCGATAAGCAATTTCAACAGCGCCGCAGCAACTCCTTCGTCCTCCGCATCTGGTGGGAGGAGGGCACACGGCCTGTCTGGCGCGGCTGGGTGCAACACGCTGCCACTGGCGAGACGCGATACTTTCAACGCCTGAGCGATCTGCTGGCCTTCGTCGAAGCGCACACCGGATCGCTGGCGCAGGCGCCGCTCGCGGATTCAGAGCCAGAGGAGGATGGTATGAATTGAGCAAGAGAGGATACGACTGGGAGATCGGTAAGTTTCAATAATGCACAAAGGTAAGGAGGGAACAAAAAATGAAGCGCAAGAATCTGCTCAATCTGTTGATGGTTCTCGTACTAGCACTGGCACTGACCAGCGGTGTGGCGATGGCCCGCCGGGCGCAGGCCCAGGAGAGCGGCCCGCAAGGAACGTTGGGTCCACAGGCAGCCGCTTCGACGCTGCTCAGCACAAGCGCTTCGACGCTGCTCAGCACAAGCGTGGGCACAGGCTTCACGTATCAGGGGCGGCTAATCGACAACGGCACGCCGGTGGAGGGTGAATGTGGCTTCGGACTAAGCCTGTATGGCTCTCCCACCGGCGACGATCAAATCAGCACTACGCAGGATAAGCCAGACGTTTCGGTCAGTAACGGCTACTTCACTATAACCGATCTCGACTTTGGCGCTGGCGCTTTCGACGGCAACGCCCGCTATCTGGAGATCGCGGTCGATTGCGGCGGTGGACCTGCCACGCTCGAGCCGCGCGTGGCGCTCAACGCCGCGCCCTACGC
>CAZDYW010000196.1:0-5382 GCA_964509655.1 uncultured Anaerolineales bacterium | reverse complement strand
ACCACCTCCATCGGCGCCAAGCTCGCCATCAGCCGCTTCTTGCCGACATCCTCGAAGTTCACCGTCACGATCTGATCGTCCCCCTGGACGCGAACCCCGATGATGACTCCCTCGCCGAAAGCGTCATGCCGCACACTCTGCCCGGACTGGAACCGGGCCTGGGGCGGGGAGCTGACGACTTTGGTGCTCCCCGGCTTCCGCAGGCGGTTCGGCGTCGACCGGCCCCAACGCTGCCGCCCGTGTACTCCCGTCGTCAAATCGACCGGAATATCATCCAGGAAGCGACTGGGCACAGACTCCTCGCTGCTGCCATACCGCATACGCCGGAAGGTGTGAGTCAAGTAAAGCCGATCCTCCGCCCGCGTCAGACCAACGTAGGTCAAGCGCCGCTCCTCCGCCATCTCCTCCGGCTCGTCGAAGGCACGGCTATGGGGCAGCAGCCCCTCCTCCAGCCCGGTGATGAAGACGACCGGGAACTCCAACCCCTTGGCGCTGTGAAGCGTGAGCAGCGTCGGCGCGTTCACCGTGCCGGATAAGCTGTCCACATCGGAGACCAGCGCCACATCGGTCAGGAACTCGGTCAGCGACGAATCCTCCGGATGCTCACCGTAGTCGGCCGCCACGTTGCGCAACTCCAACACGTTGGCCCAACGATCCTCGCCCTCGTCGCTGCCATCGCGGAGGTATCCGGCGTAGTCGGTGTCCTCCAGCACACGGGCGATCAACTGGGCCACAGTCAGCTCATCGCTCGCCGCGATCCAACCCTCCAGCATATCCAGGAAATCCAGAGCCGCCTTCTCCGAGCGCGACCAGAGGGCCGGCCCTTCTGCTTGAGGGTCCTTGATCCGCTTGAGGATCTGGTAGACCGAGACATTTCGCGCCCGTGAGGCCCCCTCCAGCGCCTCCACCGTCTTGCTGCCGATGCCGCGCGAAGGGACGTTGATCACGCGGGCCATGCTCACCCCATCGTCGGGGTTGTGGATCAGGCGCAGGAAAGCGATCAGGTCCTTGATCTCGCGGCGGGCGTAGAAGCGGGTGGCTCCGACCAGCCTGTAGGGCAGCCCGGCGCGGACGAAGGCGTCCTCCAGGGCGCGTGATTGAGCGTTGGTGCGGTACATCACGGCGAAGTCGCCGGGGGAGCGGCCCTCCCGGGCGACCGACTGGGCGATGGTATCGACCACGAAGCGCGCTTCCTCGTCCTGATCGTAGGCCTCGTGGACCACCACCTCCGGCCCGCGCCCCCGCTCCGTGAAAAGCTCCTTGTCGATGCGGTCGCGATTGTGGCGGATGACGGCCTGCGCGGCGTCCAGAATCGTCTGCGTCGAGCGATAGTTCTGCTCCAGCAGGAAAACCGCGATGTCCGGGTGTTCATCCCGCAGCCGGCTGATGTTGCGGTAATCGGCGCCACGCCACCTATAAATCGACTGATCCTCGTCAGCGACGCAGAAGAGATTATGGCGCTGCCCCGAAAGCTGCCGCAGCAAAACGTACTGGGCCTGGTTGGTATCCTGAAACTCGTCCACCAGAACGTGCCGGTAGCGCTCCTGATATGTCGCCAGCACGTCAGGGTTGCGCTCGAACATCTGCGCGGTTACCATCAACAGATCGTCGAAGTCGAGCCCGTTGTTGGCCCTTAGCAGCGCCTGGTAGCGCTCATAAACCCGCTTGACGATCTCGCCGTAGTAGGAGCTGCTGGTGTAGGCCTTCGGCGGGGTCAACTCATTCTTGGCGTGAGAGATGGCGCTATGCACCGAGCGCGGACGGTACCGCTTCTCGTCCAGATTGAGGTCCTTGAGGGCCTGTTTGACCAGCCGCTGTTGATCGTCGGAATCGAAGATGACGTAATCGCGGGGGATACCGGCGGCCTCGGCCTCGCGGCGCAGGATGCGGGCACAGGTGGCGTGGAAAGTGCCCAGTGTCAAGCTGCGGGCCTGGGCGGGACTGAGCAGCCGTTCCAGCCGCTCTCTCATCTCGCGAGCGGCCTTGTTGGTGAAGGTGACCGCCATCACGCGCCAGGGCGCGACATCGTGCTCCAGCACCAGCCAGGCGACGCGGGAAGTGAGCACGCGCGTCTTGCCGCTGCCCGGCCCGGCCAGCACCAGCACCGGCCCATCGGGGGCAGTGACGGCTTCCTGTTGCTGCGGGTTAAGTTGGCTCAAAAAATTCATATAAACTCCTGAAACATACACGGGCGGGCACGGAGTCCCGCCCATACAATAGCAACGTAGGGGCGATCCCCTAGGCGAAAAATCGCCCGGCGACGAGTCGCCCGTGGTCGCCCTGAGCGAATGTATACACGGGCGGGCACGGAGTCCCGCCCTACGAGAGGGCAATTATACCACCCTGGAGCAAGCAAGCCAACCGCTCTTGACAACCCCATACGCTCAGTTAGAATACGTCAGGAGGTAAAACTTTGGATCAAACACAAATTCGTGATTTTTGTATCATCGCCCACATCGACCACGGCAAGTCCACCTTGGCCGACCGTCTGCTGGAGCTGACCAGAACGGTCGCCGACCGCGAGATGATGGATCAAGTGCTCGACTCGATGGACCTGGAGCGCGAGAAGGGCGTCACCATCAAGGCCTCGGCGGTGCGCATGTTCTACACCGCCAATGACGGCCAGGAGTATGAGTTCAACCTGATCGACACCCCCGGCCACGTCGATTTCTCATACGAGGTCAGCCGTGCGCTGGAGGCCTGCGAGGGCGCGCTGTTGGTCGTGGACGCCGCTCAGGGCGTCGAGGCCCAGACGCTGGCCAATCTCTACCTGGCGCTGGAGGCCGATCTGGAGATCATCCCCATCGTGAACAAGATCGACCTGAAGATGGCGCGTCCGGTGGATGTGACGCTGGAGCTGGCCGCTCTGTTGGGCGGTGACCCGGAGGAAGTGCTGCACGTCTCGGCCAAAGAGGGCTGGCAGGTCGAGGAGGTGCTGGAGGCGGTGGTGGAACGCTTGCCGCCGCCGCGAGGTCGTGAGAAGGCGCCGCTGCGGGCCCTCATCTTCGATTCCCACTATGACCCCTACAAGGGCGTGGTGGCCTACGTGCGCGTGGTGGACGGCGCCCTGGAGATGGGGCAAAAGTTGCAGTTGATGTCCAGCGGCATCACCACGGAGCCGATGGAGGTAGGTATCTTCGCGCCGGCGATGTCGGTCACCGGTCGCCTGAAAACGGGCGGTGTGGGCTACGTCGCCACCGGGCTCAAGAGCGTGCAGGAATGTCGGGTCGGCGACACGCTCACCGATGCGACGCGCCCGGCCACCGAGCCGCTGCCCGGCTATCGGCGGGTCAAACCGATGGTCTTCGCCGGTATCTACCCCATCGAGGCCGAGGATTACAACGCGCTGCGTAACGCACTGGAGAAGCTACAGCTCAACGACGCGGCCCTGACCTTCGAGCCGGAATCATCCCAGGCGCTTCAATACGGCTTCCGCTGTGGCTTCCTGGGCCTGTTTCATATGGAGATCGTGCAGGAGCGGCTGGAGCGGGAATATGACCTGAACCTGATCGCCACCGCTCCCAGCGTGGCCTACGAGGCCCTCACCCACGATGGGGAGCTCGTCGAGGTCTCCAGCCCCTCCGACCTGCCGGAGCTCCATCTGATCGAGGAGATACGCGAGCCCTGGATGCGTATCCAGATCTTCACGCCGTCGGAGTATATCGGCCCGGTGATGGAATTGATCATGCAGCGGCGGGGCGAATATCTGACCACCGAGTATCCGGACAGTCAGCGCGTGGTGCTGACCTATGAGATACCGCTGGCGGAGATGATCGTGGATCTGCACGACCGGCTCAAGTCGGCCACGCGGGGCTACGCTTCGATGGACTACACTTTCGAGGAGTACCGCGCGAGCGATCTGGTGCGGCTCAACTTGTTGGTCAACAAGGAGCCGGTGGATGCGCTATCGCTCATCGTTCACCGTGACAAGGCCTACGAGCGCGGTTCCGCCCTGGTGCGGCGGCTGAAGGATGTCATCCCCCAGCAGATGTTCCCGGTGCCCATTCAGGCCGCCATCGGCAAGCGCGTCATCGCCCGCGAGACGGTGAAGGCGCGGCGCAAGGATGTTCTGGCTAAATGTTACGGTGGCGATGTGACGCGCAAGAGGAAGCTCTTGGAGAGGCAGAAGGAAGGCCGCAAGCGGCTTAAACAGCTCGGCGAAGTGGCGATTCCGCAAGAGGCCTTCCTGGCAGTGCTGCGCTTAGATGAGGATTGAATCGGTCGGGGTCATAAAATTCCCACATGGCTGTGATCGGCCAGAGTGAGTTTGTAAGCCTTGGGCTTGATCGGAGAGCGAGCCAGGTTTACGTGGCGCCCGATGAGACTGTCCTGAATACGGGCCGGGATGTCCTTGATCACGCTTTCCTCCAGGATGATGGCCCGCTCGATCTCGCTGTTCTCAATCTCCACATCGTGATAGATCGACGTGAAGGGGCCGATGTAGGAGTTGACGATGCGGGTGCGCTCCCCGATGATGGACGGCCCGCGTATGACGCTATTGATGATCTCCGCGCCCTTCTGGATGGTGACGCGGCTGTCCACCTCGGAGTCGCGGTCGACGTATCCCTCTACCGCTGGCGTCAATTCCTCTAGCACCATCCCGTTGGCCTCAAGAAGCTCCTCCCTCTCGCCCGTGTCGATCCACCAGCCCCGGTGGATGTAGGGGAAGACCTTGTAATCATTTTCCACCAGCCACTGGATGGCGTCGGTGATCTCCAGTTCCCCGCGCCAAGAGGGCGTGATGCTATTCACCGCCTCGTGGATGTGCTGATCGAACATATAGATGCCCACCAGCGCCAGATCGGAGGGCGGCTCCTTGGGCTTCTCCACCAGTTCAATCACGCGCCCCTCCCCGTTCAGCTCCGCGACGCCGTAACGCTCCGGATGCTCCACGCGGGTGAGGACGATCTGGGAGTTCCAGTCGGACTGCTGGAACTGCTGGGCCAGATTGGTGATTCCGCCCTGGATGACGTTATCGCCCAGAAACATCACGAAGGGCTCGTCGCCCAGAAAATCCTGGCTCACCTTGACCGCGTGGGCCAGTCCCAGGGGTTTTTCCTGGTGGATGTAGGTGATGTCAACATCCCAACGCCCGCCGCGTCCGACGGCAAGCTTGATCTCCTCGGCGGTGTCGCCGACTACGACACCGATGTCGGTGATACCGGCGTCCCGTATCGTCTCGATGACGCGGAACAGGATCGGCTTGTTGGCGACTGGGATCAACTGCTTGGCGCTGGTGTAGGTCAACGGATAGAGACGGGTGCCTTTTCCTCCACTGAGAATCAAACCTTTCATTAGTTTTTTCCTTTCGCTCCTTTGCTTTTTTCCCTAACTACCGGACACTTCTCCATTGGCCAAGCGAACAATCATCCTGAGCCCGTC
>CAZDYW010000195.1:0-5472 GCA_964509655.1 uncultured Anaerolineales bacterium | reverse complement strand
AGGATGACTTTTGCTGGTATCAAGATGGAAGGATTATTTTTCTGGGATCCCCTTACTTGTCACATCCTTCTGCTTCATCCAAAACTTTCGCCACTGCGTCATCGAGATTCCACATCTTGGCCCGTGCCTTGGCCGCGGCCGCAGTTTCCGGAGGCAGCTTGGCCTCCAGTTCGGCCAACAGCGGGCGCAGATCCTCATGCACCGACCATTCCGTCATTGGATGGCGCTTCACAAAGATCGCCAGTTCATAGGCGCGGACGGGCTGGCCTTGTTTATTCAAAAGCGCGGCCAGCGCATAGAGTGTGTTGAAGGGCAGCCGAGGCAGACGCCTGGCAGCGGCTATCCTCAGAGCTTCCAGCAGGTATTGAAACGCTGCCTCATCTTCCCCCAGCACTACACACATCTCACCCGCATTGCTGATCGTCATAGCTGTCCGGCCTGGATCCCCTAGCTCCTCGAACGCGGCTTTGCCCTCAAGGAACCACTCCTTTGCCCTGGCATAGTCCCCCGCCCAGTAGGCTACTGCGCCCAAGTTGTTGAAATTGTGAGCCATTCCCAGCAGGTAATTGCATTCCCGGCTGATCGCCAGACTTTCCTGAAGTAGTTGCCGGGCCCTGGGCAAGTCACCACTGCCACCGATGATCTCTCCCAGGCTGTCGAGGGCCCACGCCAAGTGGGATCGATCTTCCAGTTGACGGGCGACCGCGACGCTCTCTTCCAGAAAGGGGATCGCTTCCGCACGGCGCCCTTGCTTGTCCATCACGTGCCCCATGACGACGAGAGATTCCGCCAGTTCCGCCTTATCGCCACAGCCCCGCAAGAGGGCAACGCTTCGCCGCGTCAAGGCCTCGGTTCTCGCCTTTTCATCAGAGGCGTCGAACTCGCGGAGCAGGTCTCCCAGCCGCCAAAGCAACTTGCCCAGCAAGCACCTCGCTCTTTCCTCAGTTCTGGTTGAATCGTCCAGAGCGGCGATGGCTTTCTCTAGCAGCGCGTATCCCTCTCGATACCGACTCCGGTTGTAGTAGAAAGTATAGAGACCCAGCATCAAGCCCTCAATGTCATCGTGCCGCTTCTGAGCCACGCCCCACTGCCAGGCTGCGCGGAGGTTGTCGATCTCTGCTCCTATAGCGTCCAGGCTCTCTTGCTGATGCCCAGCTCGGAAATGTGCGAATTGGTCGCGAAGAAAGCGAGCATAGTAGCAGCAATGGTCGTTGTGCGTCGCCAGAGCTTCCTGTGGATCCTGGGCCAGTTTCTCGGCGCCATATTGCCGCATCAGCTCGTGAAGGTCGTAGCGACCGGTCGGGGTGCTGTTCAAGAATGATTTGTCCAACAGAGCCGAAAGGATCGTGGAAGATGCGCCGACCACCCGCGCGGCTGCTTCTCGCTCGAACCCACCGCGAAAAACGGAGAGCTTCTGGAAGACGTGTCGTTCCTCCAGTGGGAGACGTTTCCAAGAATAGTCGAAGGCAGCCTGCACACTGCGGTGTCGCGGCGGGATTCCTCGCGTAGAGGCGCTCAGAAAGGCCAAGCTCTGTTCAATCTCGGTTGCGATCTCCCGGCAAGAAAGTTCCCGCACCCATGAGGCAGCTAGTTCAATCCCCAGCGGCATTCCCTCTACCAGGTGGCAGATATGCACAACTTCCGCCAGCCCTCCGTTGGCAGGCGTGAACCCAGCCCGTATTCTATCGGCGCACTGCAAGAATAGGCGCACTGCGTCGTAATCCATCGCACTCTCTACCTCGGCAGGGACCCTCAATCCCTCGACGTCAAAGAGCGTCTCTCCGTACAGATTCAGCCGTTCTCGGGAGGTCACCAGGAGTTTCACCTCTGGCGCGCTCTTCATAATCTCGATCAGCAAGTCGGCCCCATCCTCAATGAGATGTTCAAAGTTATCGAGCAGCAGCAGTATCTCCCTCTCGCGCAAGGCATCGAGCAACTGTTCTTTGGGATCAGTTTCGCTGTGCAGGGGCAATTGAAGAGCGCTGGCAATGGTTGGAACCAGGAACTCGGCCGATTGTAGCGCGGCCAAGGGCACAAAACAGACTCCGTGGAGAAAAGCGAGGTGGTTTTCATACGCGGCCTGGATAGCCAAGCGCGTCTTGCCGACGCCGCCGGTGCCAGCCAAGGTCAGAAGCCGACAGCCTGGATCTAGTAATCGTCTGCCCGTCTCGCGCAGTTCGCTCTCTCGTCCGACGAAGGGTGTGGCCTGAGTAGGCAAGTTGTGCGCCCCGATGGATGGGATGGATCTGAGCCTTTGGTATAGGCGCTGGGTTGTCTCCGTTGGCTCTATGCCCAGTTCTTCGGCCAGGATACGGCAACAAGTTTCATACTGCTGCAAGGCCGCGCTGCGCTGCCCGCTGCGAGCCAAGAGCCGCATCAACTGCTGGTGAGCCTCTTCTCGCCAGGGTTCAAGTTCCACTTGTCGCCGGGCGTAGTGACGTGCCCGCTCATAATCTCGACCCCGCTCGTAATACTCGGTCAGATGATACTGCGCGTCCAAAGCCTGGCGGTGGAACCGTTCCCGCCGCAGCGTAGCCCATTCCCCGAAGGAGATGCTGTCGTCCACAAAGAACCCGGTCAGAAATTCCCCTCGGTAGAGTCTATCGGCTTTCTCCAACTGCTGGACGCCGCTGGTCGCAATGCAGGCCACAAAATCTGCCACGTCCAGCCGGTGATCGCTATCCTGATTGAACTGGATTGCCCGGCGGGTGATGTGCAGGAAGGGTGGATGGGCTGCGTCATCGCGGATGGCACAGCGGAGATTGAAGAGTGCCTGGGAGAGATTGCGACGAGCTGTCCGATCTGGTTGATTGGGCCAGAGGAGCCCGGTCAGTTCGTCACGGCTGTGGGGACGGCTTGCCTCTACCGCCAGGTAAGCCAGCAGAGCCCGCACCTTGTTCGATTCGAACTCGGTGACCGGCTCTTCATTTAGGGTAACGTGAAATGGTCCCAGCAGGTGGATAGAGAGGTATGTCATCTTGCATAGATCACTTTCGCTTCAGTCCATTATACTTCCCCGGCCAGAATAGGCAACTTACCGCTTTTCCTGATAGTTTCCTGATATTCGGTCGTTATAATCGACTCGGGATGAAAAGATTACAGCATTACGTGTCATATCTGCTGCGCCTGTGGCGATTTGGCGAGGATGATGCCAAAGTCTGGCGGGCTTCTCTGGAGAATCCGATGACCGGAGAGCGTCAAGGTTTTGCCAGCCTGGGGGATCTGTTTACGTTTCTGGAAGCCCAGACCGACAACATGGTGCGCCAGGCAAGCGAGGTGAATGAGGGAGGTGAGTTCGATTTGGAAGATTAGATGAACGGAGTGTTGGCTTGAGAAAAAAGAACTGAACTGAAAAGATACACCGAAGAAAGGAGGCAAAAATGTTTCGCAAAATTTGGCAAATGACGCTCGTGACGCTGATCGTGCTCTTGCTAGGCACAATTACAATGGCCGTTGCCGCTCACGAAATCCCATCCGGTCCGGTGGAGGCGACGGGACTCGACATTCCGGTGAACGAAACTTCGGTCAACCGCCAACTGGCTCCCCTCGCCCCACCTCCCAACACCATCATCACCGTGACCACCTCGGAGGACACCGAAGAAGACCCACAGACCAAGACCTGCTACTACGATGGCAGCATTTACTCCTCGGCTTCACCATGCAGCTTCCGGCGCGCCTTGGTGGAGGCCAGTCATCGGCCGCCCGAAGATCGGCCCATTCTGATAAGATTCGCCCTGGAACCGGATGACCCCAACTACGATCCTGATACGCAAACGTGGACGATCGTCATGGAGGGCGATTACAGCGGGAGCGCAGCGCTCGAACCTAACAACATCAGTGAGCCGGATGGGTTTGTCACCATTGACGGCAATACGCAACCAGGCGGGCGCCCCGAAGGTCCCAAGATCATCATCAATAACGATTACTCGTTCGGGGTCTACAGTCAATACAACATCATCCGCAATCTGGCTTTTAACGGCGGCGGTAGCATTATCCTGGGCGAAAGTCAAGGCGTGGGAGGCTATAACACCGTTGAACATATCTGGAGTGGTCTCGAGGCCGATGGAGAGAGCATGGCCTTCAAGGATGTTGACGATCACCCTGAGGATCTAGCGGGCGGAGGCATCAGTGCCGGTTCCGACGGCAACATGATCCGCAAGAACGTCGTGGTCGGCTCTATGGGCCGGGCCATTGACATCGATGGTGATGACAACGTCGTTTTCGACAACAGTGTCGGCACACGCGCGGACGGCACGGTGCCCGACGTGCCAGAGAACCTCAAATGCCTGCGCTCGATGACTTACTATGAATCGAACTGGTACGGCGGCTGGGGGATACAGGTCGGCGGCAGCGGAAATGAGATCATCAACAACACTATCGCCGGGTTGGACCAGATGCAAAGTGAAAATGATACGCCGCCCATGGCGCTGGAGATAATCGGCAGCGACCACATCATCGAGGGGAACGTCATCGGTGTGGACAAGGCTGGGAGCTTCGTGGGCGTCTGCGGCCAGGGGATCAAGGTGGCCGGCAATGGCACCCAGATTCTGGACAACATCATCGTGGATAGCAAGTCCGGGTTCGTCAGCACCGAAGATGATGACCCAACCGAGGGCGCCATTTTCGTCAATGACAGCTCGCCCACCTTCGGCCAGATCACCATCCGGGGGAACGTGGTCATCACCAGCCCCGGCAAAGTGATTGAGTTTGGGCCAGCGATATCGAGCGACGACCCATTGAAGACCTTCAACCCAGCCAAGATCACCGGCCTTGACGAGACGAGGAGGATCGTCACCGGCGCCAACGGCGACGATAGCCCCTGTCCCGATTGTGTCGTTGAGCTTTTCCTGGATGATCTGAATGAAAGTGAGGAGGCATGGGAGGTTCTGGCGGTCGTCACGGCCACTGCGGGCGGGGACTTTACGGCGACGCTGCCCTACTCGTTGCCTACGAATGCCGGTATTCGCACCAGCAGCACCGCGCAGGATGATGTCGTCATCGGCACCTATGGCGCGGGCACCACAGTTGGACTCTCCGAGCTTTACGTCTCTCCTGCTGACTTATACATCGCCGGTCCAGTCACCGGATCTGTCAGCACGCCTTACACCTTCACCATCGTCGTTCTGCCGACTCAAGCGACGACTCCCATCTCCTACGCGATAGAGGCTACCGATCTATCGCCGATGGCTTCTTCCGTCGAATCGACGGCGATCTATCTCACGAACCGCGTCTGGACCGAGCCGGGCACCAAGACCATCACCGTGACGGCGAGCAACGACTTGGGCTCTGCGAGCGATATGTTCGAGATCGTAATCAGCGGGGAGGAAGGTCACAAAATCTATCTGCCCCTCGTCGTGAGAAGTGGATGAGGTAGGATCAGACAAGAAACCGGGTTATGCCGCTGCGCTTACCAATGTCGCTGCGCTTACCAATGTCGCTGCGCTTGGGAAAAATCTGGTGGCTCTTTGGGAT
>CAZDYW010000194.1:0-5481 GCA_964509655.1 uncultured Anaerolineales bacterium | reverse complement strand
TGGGACGCGGACGGCACGTCCGCTTTGAGCACCCCACTAATCTGAGTAGAGCCAGCAAAGCTTAGTGCTCTCTCTAGTCCTAGTGAGGGCTGGTAGTTGGTGCTAGGGTGCTACTTTTGATTGGTTTGTAAATTCTATCTGGGTTCTGGCTCTGCCGGATAGGATCTGTTGGACAAGTGAGCTGAGCTTGTTTGCCTTGCCACCAGCAACTTGTTTTTTACCCACTGTTCCTTTAAGTCAGAGGGGATCATCCAAATGACTAAGGCTAACAACAAGAAGATAGTTTGCATTGAGGATGAACCTGAGATGATAGACCTTATCAGGATCATCCTGAAGCGTGCAGGGTTTGGTGTTATTGGTGCCATTGGTGGTGAAGAAGGCTTGAAGGCGATTCGCGCGCATAAACCCGATCTGGTCCTGCTCGACCTGATGATGCCGGACATTGATGGTTGGGAAGTTTACCGGCAAATGAAGGCGGAGGAAAGCCTCAAGGATATTCCGGTCATCGTCGTTACCGCCAAGGGGCATAGCATTGACAGAGTTTTGGGGCTTCATATCGCTGAAGTTGATGGCTATATCGTGAAGCCATTCAACGCCGATGAGTTGTTGAGTAACGTGAACAAGGTCTTGGAACTTTAAGCTTCACCCTAGCTGTCCACGATGTTTTTAGGACCAGAGCGGGTTGTGGTTTACCATAGGCTCAGCATACGCTGATTTCACACAGGAGGATGAGAATGGCAGAAGATAAAAAAGTCATCGTCTGTATCGAAGACGAGCCCGAAATGATCGATTTGGTTCAACTCATTTTGAAACGTGCAGACTTCGAGTTTGTCGGTGTAGTGGGTGGGCAAACCGGTCTAAGTAGAGTGCGTGAACTTAAGCCCGATCTTGTACTCTTGGATTTGATGATGCCAGATATGGACGGTTGGGAAGTCTATCGCCAGATGAAGGCCGATGATAATCTCAAAGATATTCCTGTCATTGTCGTTACAGCCAAGGCACAGAGCATCGACAAGGTGTTGGGATTGCACATCGCTAAAGTGGATGATTACGTTACCAAACCGTTCAGTCCGAAAGAGTTGCTGGAGAGCGTAAACAAGGTCTTGGGATTGGAGGTCTGAGCGCTATCCTTCGCTAGGTGATTGCGTTGTAGTTGACCGTGCCTTCTATCGCGAGAGGTGCTCTGATAATCTTTTGGATACCTGATGATCCACGTTGCTGTCGCCTGTAGCAGCGTGGATCAGTGATATTTGTGTGCAAAGGGTCCCCCCTTCATACTGCGAGAGGTAAGTTATGGAACTTAGTGTTGTGCAACTTGACAAGCCAGAAATGTTGAATCTTATATTGGGTCAATCTCATTTCATCAAGACCGTGGAGGATATACACGAGGCTTTGGTCGGAACTGTGCCAGGTATTAAGTTCGGCTTGGCTTTCTGTGAAGCCTCCGGTCCAGCCCTAGTGCGAGCCAGCGGCACTGACGATGATTTGATCCAATTGGCTAAGCAAAACGCTTTGGCGCTGAGCGCGGGACACAGTTTTATCATCTTTCTGGGCGAGGGCTTTTATCCTATCAATGTGCTGAATGCGGTCAAAAGGGTGCCAGAAGTGTGTCGCATTTATTGCGCCACTGCTAACCCAGTCGAGGTGATCGTCGCCGATACGGAGCTAGGGCGTGGCATCCTCGGCGTGGTGGATGGACTTAAGACGAAGGGCATCGAGACGGAAGAGGATGTTACTGAACGCAAAGATTTCCTGCGCATGATCGGGTATAAGGCGTAACCGTAATGCGTGAAGCGTGATATTCAGGTTGTGGAAACCGATCCTGTTCTGGAATTGCTTCTTCGCGCTAGCCAGTTGAAGCTGGTCCCTCGCACCGGCTGGGCGATGCGTGGTGTGGCCGACGCCGAGAGCGTGGCTGATCATAGCTTTGGGGTAGCCTTTATTTCTCTGATCCTGGCCGATATGGTTGATCAGCCCATTGATAAAGTCAAGCTGCTTACCATCGCGCTCCTCCACGACTTGCCTGAAAATACGCTCAGCGACATCCCCTCACCTGCGACGGCCTATTTGCCCCTTGGTGCTAAGCGCAGCGCTGAAGCAGCTGTTCTAAGGGCATTGCTTAATCCTCTCCCCGACGCTGAAAAGTGGTCCCGTTGGTGGCGCGAATTCGAGGACGGAAGCAGCATCGAGGGCTTGCTGGTGCGCGATGCTGACCGACTAGATATGCTTATTCAGGCTCACATTTACGAGCAGACGACGGGCAACCGTTGGCTGGAGGAGTTCTGGTCTTCTTCAGATGCTGCCTCTTTCGAGTTCGCTGCTACACGGTCGTTGTATAAGGCATTGATTGAGTTTAGGGGCTAGCGATCAGCAACTGACAACTGATATGTCCAACCAACTATCTTCGGGCGAATTAGAGTCTCTGTTACACTATATGCCTCCTGGTTGGCGAGAGCGCGTCGAACTGCCTCTTACGCCGGATGAGGTGGCGAGTTGCAACTCTCACCTGCGATCGCTGCTGCTAGCCGTGGGCACCTATTTCCCCAGGACTATCTTGGTCGGTGATCGGGCGGAACAAGTCGGCCGGGGCGAGTTTCGTTACGGCACGGCGCTGTTCGCCGATGTCTCCGGCTTCACCACGATGACGGAACGCTTCTCCCGCGAGATCGGTCGTGAAGGAGCCGAGGAGATCACGTCCATCGTTCACGACATCCTCAAAGTGATGAACGGCATCGCCGTGCGGTATGGCGGCGATCTGTTGCAGTTCGCGGGCGACGCGGTGCTCAGCTTCTATCAGGGAAAAGATCACGCCGCTCGCGCCTGTCGCGCTGCCTGGGAGATGCAGCAGGCGATGGGGGAGCAGTTCGCCCGCGTGGAGACTTCACTGGGCGAATTCCCGCTCCAGATGTCGATTGGACTGGGCAGCGGCGACGTCTTTCTCGCCACCCTGGGCGCATCCGGCAGCGCCGAGTATGCCGTGATGGGGCCGGCATTGGCGGCGATGGGCCACGCCGAACACACGGCCCAGGCCGGGCAAATCTTCATAGACCGCGCGACGCGCGAATTGGCCGGTGACACCATCACCGCCATTCCAGGAGAGGAAGAGGACCTCTTCGAGTTGCGCGATACTATGCCGCGCCCCAGCGCGGTCGAGCGCCCCGATCTGCGCATCGTGCCGCCTGACTATGATTCCCCTTATGCGACGTTGCGCTGGCTGTTGGCCCGCCTCGATGACCTGGCCCCCTACCTGGCTCCCGGCTTGCTGGGAAAACTGACCCCATCGCCCAGAGAGATCAAGATCGAAAGCGACCATCGTTTGGTGACTACCGTTTTCATCGACCTGCGTGGGATAGACGAGTTGGTCGAGGCGCTAGGAGAGGAGCACGAGGAACTGCTCACCGAGATGATCAATCGCCACTTTATGGCGGTGCGAGACGTGGTCGAGCGATATGAGGGCGTTTTGCACAAGGTCGGGGCCGGCCCGAGCGGGCCTCATCTCCTCGTCACGTTTGGCGCGCCCAAGAGCCATCCTGACGATCCCGAGCGGGCAGTACGGGCGGCGCTGGAGATGCAGGAAAAGCTCGTCGAGGTCAACCGGGAGATAGAGGCATTGATTGAGGACGCGCCGGATTTGCAGTGCCCGTCCCTTGGACAAGCTCAGGGCAAGCTACTGCGACAGGCTATGGGCATCACCACCGGCTTCGTCTTCGCCGGCAGCGTCGGGGCGAAGCGCCGCTGGGAGTACACCGTGATGGGCGATCTGGTCAATCTGGCCGCCCGCCTGATGGCCGCGGCTGATGATGGGGAGATCCTCGTCGCCGACAACACGGTGCGCCACCTGGGCAAGCGCTTCAACCTGCGCCCCCGGGAGCCGATGCAGGTGAAAGGCAAGCGTGAGCCGATCCCCTACTCAGAGGTGCTCGGATGGGCGCAGTTGCCCTCCTTGCTGGGCGCGGTCGAGGGGCATATCGTGGGCCGTCAGGCCGAGCTGGATACAACTCAGGCTCTGCTGGATAGAGCGGTCGCGGGTGAGGGGAGTGTGCTGGCGGTGCACGGTGAGGCCGGGATGGGCAAGACCCGGCTGACTCAGGAGATCGCGCTGCGAGCGCAAGGGCAGGGAATGCAGGTGGTCGTTGGTACCTGTCTTTCCTATGGGAGCGACATTCCCTACTTGCCGTGGGCCGATGTGTTGCGCACTATGTTGGGTGTTTCTGCGACGGAACGTTCGGCTCAATTGCGGCAGCTGAAGAGCGGTTTGGCGGAGGCCGACCTGACCGGCTGGGAGGCCCTGGTCGCCGAGCCGCTGGGCCTGGAAGCGGAGGAGACGGAATTGACCGCCTCGCTTGACCCCAGGCTGCGGCAGCAGCGGCTCTTCGACATTGTGCTCGAACTGATCGAACGCCGTGCTCGGAAGCAGCCGCTTTTATTGGTGCTCGAAGACTTCCACTGGAGCGATCCTACTTCCCTGGAACTGCTGGATTACGTGTCGCGCAACATAGCTTCATCCCCGACGCTGGTGCTGATCCTGCAGCGCCCGGAGAAGTGGCTGGATGGGCGCTGGCGAGAGTTTGAGCACGCGACCGAGATCACGCTGGATGAATTATCCGAGGCGGCTTCCCGGAGGCTGATCGCCGATCTGCTGGAGACCGAGGATTTGCCGGAGCAGTTGGCCGAGTTGGTGATCGGCAAGGCGCAGGGCAGCCCGCTCTACACCGCAGAGGTGGTGCGAGCATTTATGGACGCCGAGGTGCTGAGACGGGATAACGGACGGTGGGAGTTAGCCGCCGATCCGGATCAGTTCAGTGTGCCCGACACGATCCACGGCGTCATCCAGAGCCGCATCGACCGCCTGGAGGAGACTACCCGGCGGGTGCTCCAGGTGGCCTCGGTCATTGGACGGATCTTTAGCTTGCCGGTTTTGGGTGGCGTTTACCCCTACGATGATCTTGATGGCACGCTGCCTCGGCGCTTGGGCCAGCTGGGCGCGCTGGGCATGAGATTGATGGAGGAGGAACAGGTGCTTGAGCCGGAGCAGCGCTACATGTTCCAGCACGCGCTGACCCAGGATGTGGCCTACGAGAGCCTCCCTTACGTGCGGCGACGCGAGATACATCGCCGTGTGGGGGCCTTCGTCGAAGTGAGGGGAGAGGAGGCGCAGGGCGAGCGCACGGGTTTTCTTGCTCATCACTTCTTCCAAGGGCGGGCCTGGGGCGAGGCTTTGCGTTACTCGCTGATGGCCGGCCAGCGGGCGCAGCGGGAATACGCAAATCAGATCGCCATCGCCAACTTCGAGCGAGCGCTGCGGGCTGCGGCGGAGCTGGACGAGCCGTGCGAGGAGGAGCGCCTGGAGGCCCACGAGGCGCTGGGCGAGGTGCTGACCATCGTCGGGCGCTACGACGAGGCGCTGGAGCACCTGGAGGCGGCGCGTCAGTTGGTGGAGGCGTGGCCGGAGTCGGCGGAGCGGGATCGGCGGTTGGCGGA
>CAZDYW010000193.1:0-5486 GCA_964509655.1 uncultured Anaerolineales bacterium | reverse complement strand
TTCACGTCACAAATGAGGAAGCATCAAGTAATACGACTGCTTGCGCAGAAACAAGATAAACCTTATACTAACGCAACGAAAGCCCTGCTGTTTCTGTAGAGTTCAGAAAATGGCTGCTTTTTCACCTTGATTGCAGGTCTTTGGTCGAATATGATGAGTTGGGAGCCTGATTACCCACTAAAGAGGTGCAAGCTATGAACCGAACGACATCTTTTAACCGCATGCCGCGCTTTTATGAATCGCTCCCAGAGGGCGAGGTCAAGATCCCCGCGCCGCCCAACGTCAGTCCCCCTCCAAAGTTCAGTTGGTTCCAGGTGCTGTTGCCGCTGGCGGGTGTGTTCGTGATGGTCGCTATCTATGGCGGCGTTCGCGGCGATTGGCTCTTGGCCCTGCCCATGGTCGCTATGTCGGGTTTCTCGGTAGCCGGCTCTATCGTCGGTCGGCTGATGCAGCGCAAAAATCACGAGAGGGAAATCGTGGAGAAAGAAGCTGCATACGCAGAAGCTTTGAAACAGAAAAGAGCCGAACTGGAGCATTGGCGGGAGAGCCAACAGCACATCCGCAACGGCATTGACCCAGATCTGGAGACGCTGCTGAACCGCGCCCGGAATCGCGATCCCAAGCTATGGGAGCGACGCCCAGAAAATGATGACTTCTTGAGCGTGCGCTTGGGTATTGGAGAGTTGCCTTCGACTATTGCAGTTTCGGCACCTCATCCGGACATGCCCGATCCCCGCCTGGCAGAGGCTCTCGCTATAGAGGCCGAATATGCGGTAGTGCCTCAAGTGCCCGTGACGACCAGTCTGCGCATCGGCCCGCTGGGAATTGCCGGCTCCTTGCCTGAGCGCACCGGCGTGGCGCGTGCTTTGATCTGCAACCTGGCAGTTCATCATTCACCGGATGAGGTGCATCTATTGGCCATTTACTCACCTCATCGAACATCCGAGTGGCAATGGCTCAAGTGGCTGCCGCATACCTACGCGCTGAGCGACGATGCCGGGCGGAGCTACCTGGCCAACGACTCCCTCTCCGCGGAAGACGTTCTCAAAGGCTTGCTGGAAGAATTACACCGTCGCCAGAATCAATTGTACGCTGCGCAACGGGGAGAAAGGACGCCCGCCTGGCCCTGGCTGGTGCTGCTGGTGGAGAATTACGCGCTGGTGCGTGACGATCCGGCCATCCACCTGCTGCTCTCACCGGAAAGCAGGGAGCTCAACGCCACCGCTATCTTCATGGTGGACCGATCTCCCCAGGTGCCGATGGGCTGCAGCGGGGTCGCCGAGAGCAAGCCCAACGGACAGCTCAAGTATTCCGTTGCCGGAACTGCCGGGGAAGCTCGCTTCTGCTGGCCGGAGTACGCCGACGCGAGCCTGAGCGAGCAACTGGCACGCAGCCTGGCCCCCATCAGAGTGCGCACGCTTCAGTCCGACAGCGCTATGCCCTCCCACGTGCGCCTGTTGGATATAATGAACATCAGGGACATCCGGGGGTACGACATCGCCGATAACTGGAAACGCCGCACTCCCGATCAATACCTCAAGGTGCCGATTGGGGAGCGGCGGGGCAACCAAAAGATGGTGCTGGACCTAGATCATACCGGCCACGGGCCTCACGGCCTGGTGGCGGGCACAACCGGATCGGGCAAAAGTGAGTTGCTCCAGACGATGGTGATGGCCCTGGCGCTGACACATCACCCCCACGATGTGGGCTTCGTTATGGTGGATTTCAAGGGCGGCGGCACTTTCTCCGATCTGGTCAAGTTACCCCACACTCTGGGCATGGTCACCGATCTCAGCGGCAATCTGACCGAGCGGGCGTTGGTGGCCTTGGAGGCCGAGATGGATCGGCGGAAGCGGCTGTTCAACGCTGCTGGCGTCAACGACATCATTGATTATCAGCGCCTCTATTGGCAAGGCCGGCTGGAGGAGCCTCTGCCGCGCGTCGTGGTGATCATCGACGAGTTCGCCGAGTTGGTCACCGATTACCCGGACTTTATGGACGGGCTGATCGGTATCGCGCGGGTGGGCCGTTCGCTCGGCGTCCACTTGATCCTGGCTACGCAGAGCCCGGCCGGTGTGGTCAAGCAGCAGATCTGGGCCAACGCCAAGTTCCGCATCTGCCTGCGGGTGGAGGATCGCCAGGAGAGTATGGAGATGCTGCATCGTCCCGAGGCGGCGAATCTACCCCGGACGCCGGGACGTGGATACCTCCAGGTAGGTAACAACGATGTCTTCGAGCTTTTCCAGGTCGCGCGGGTCGCCGGTCGCTATCACGTCCCAGGGGACACCGATCCACTGCGCACGGAAGAACACATCGTCATCTCTGAAGTCTCCCCTTTGGGTCGGCGCAAAATGCTATTCGACTCGAAAAAGCAGGCGCAGAAGAAAAAGAGCACCCAGGACACCGACATAGATGTGGTGGTTCCCGAGCTGGTAGAGGCAGCCAGCCAAATGGACATCGAGAAGCTGCCCAGCCCGTGGCCCGATCCGTTGCCCGATCACGTGGCCTTGCCCGAACTTTTGCTTCGAGAGGAATACGCCGGATGGACCGGAGCCGGTTGGATGTTTGACCGCGCCGCTCTCACACCGGAGATAGCGCTGCCGAGCTTCTGCCGTGTCTGTGGCGAACCGCTGCGAGGCGGAGCGAAGTTCTGTAACGCCTGTGGCACAGCGGTGAAGGTCCGATGCCATCACTGTGGCGGCTTGCGGAAGATCGATGCCGAATTCTGTCCCTCCTGCGGGGAAGAGGTTACGGTCGCACCGGTGCCCAAACCCATCCCATCCTCGCGTCCGCCCACGCTCTCCAATCGCCCCTGGCTGGGAGCGCTCATCGGTTTGCAGGATGATCCGGCCAACCAGCGCCAGGTGTCGATGCTGCTTGAGCTGGCCGAGCAGGATGGTCAGTTGATCCTCATCGGCGCGCCGGGTTCGGGGAAGAAGATGTGGGCTCGCACGTTGGTGATGAGTCTGGCCCGCACGCATACGCCGGACGAGTTGAACTTTTACCTGCTCGAGTTCGGCGGACAGGCGCTGAGGGTGCTGGAGGAGCTGCCCCACGTGGGCGGCGTCTTTACCCCGCTGGATGAGGAGCGCGTGAAGCGCCTGCTTCTCCTTCTGCTCGATGCGCTGGATGAGCGCAAGAGGATGTGCAACCAGGCCGGTGTGGATGGGTTGGTGCGTTTACGTGAACTACAACCGGATCGTACCCCGCCCGCCATCGTGGTGATCGTCACCGGCTTTATGGAGTTCCGCACCTTGTTCCAGGATGAGCTGTTACAACTGACGCGCCTCATCCGCGAGGGCGGGCCGTATGGCATTCACGTCGTACTGATCGGCGACCGGGGCGGTGACGTCCCCACCACGATCAGCAGTGTGGTGGCCCGCAAGATCGTGTTGCGCATGGCCGACGTGGATGAATATAGCCTCGTGCTGGGCACCAGGCTGAGGCCAAGCAAGGAGCAGAAATTCCCGCTCGGTCGAGGGTGGTGTGGACGACCGCCGCTGGAGTTCCAGACCGCCTCGCCGGGTTATGAGGAGGACGAGAACCAGCAGATCGCCGAATTGCGCCGGATCGCGAACGAGATGGATCAAGCATGGCAAGGCCCGCGACCTGAGCCTGTGGAGAATCTGGCGGATGAGATCCTGCTGAGCGAGGTGTTGGCTCGTGTGTCGGCCCCCTCGATACCACCTGTACGACCACAACTCGCCGTCCCAATAGGTCTGGATGGTGTGCGCTTGCGGCCTGCTCTGGTCAATCTGGTCGACGACGGTTCTGATTTCATAGTCGCCGGCACGCCACAGGGAGGCAAGACCACGCTGCTTTTGACCTGGGCGCTGGCGCTGGCCGAGTTCAACTCGCCGCAGCAGGTGCAGTTCGTGCTGATGTCCGGGCGGCGCAACAGTTTGCAACCCGTGAGAGACCTGCCGCACGTCCTGGATTTTTGCCGTACCCCCGATGACTTCTGTGAGGGCGGCGTCCTGGAGCGACTGCAAAGCGAGATTCAGCGCCGCGAGGAATTGCTTGGCGAGGATCTTTCTTGGGCCGACGAGTTAGCGCACATCGTAGTGATGTTTGATGACTATAACGAGTTCGCCAACGCGGTAGGGTCGAAGACAGAGGTTCAAAATTGCCTCTCGACGCTGGCCAAGCGTGGGCGCGATGTGAACTTGCACACCATCGTGGCTGGGCCTCTGCCCAATATGGGCGTGGGGTTTGGGGATAAGTTCATCAAGCAGTTGAAGATCGGGCGCTCCGGGTTCTTGCTGCGCATTCTGGATGCCAACGAGCAGAACCCGCTCGGGCTACGTCTGAGACCTTCGGAGATCGGGCAGATGGTTCCAGGCCGAGGCTACGTGATGCGCAGCGGCTTCGAGGAGATGCTCCAAGTGGCGACGCCGGGGGAGGACGAGGCCATCGCCGATCGGGTGAGCGAGCTGCAGCAGCGCTGGGAAGATGCAGTTGTGCCACCGGCAAGTTGGCCGGATGAAGTTCGTGAGGATGAGATCTGTGAGGCTGAAGCAGAGGAATAAAAAAACGGCGGTGACGCTATGTCACCGCCGTTTTTGGCATGCGGAGTAGTTAGATAACGCCGCGATCGGTCTCCTCGAAGGTGTCGGCGATGCGGCGCAACTCGTTGTTCAGATTTTCCAAAATCTCGTTGAGTTGAGTCCGCATCTGGGGCACTTGCTCGTTGAAGAGATTGGCATAGTCGACCTGTGCCAGGCCGGTCCACTCACCTTGCAAGTTGTTGACTGTGCTGATCATGTTGTTCAGCATGCTGTCGACTTCTTGCTTGTTGCTATCCAGGGTTGAGGCGACGCTTCGCAGCCTTTCGGGGGATACACGGATTTCTACCATTTGACTGACCTCCTTTGTGATAAATCTGTTGTATACTTTCGTACAGCGTGCACACGCGATGAAAGTGGAAGCTAGATCACCCGTTCATCCGTCTCGCGGAAGACCTGGGCGATGCGGCGCAGTTCCGAGGAAATCTCCCCCAGCAGTTCGGTGAACTGGTTCATCTTGGGGATCATCTCGTTCCACTCGCCGTAGAATTTGTGCTGAGCGACGCCGTCCCAGTCTGCATCGAGACTGTTCATGGTGCTTCTCAGCGCGTTGATCATATTTTCTGTCTCGGCCTTTTTGCTGTCGAAGGTGCGGGCGACAGATTCGAGCCGCTCTGGGGAGACGACAATTTGTGTCATAGGCTTTCCTCCGGATTGGACAAGATGTGTGGACTTTACTATAATATACTTTATTATAGCATCCCTCTCAGCGAAGGGCAAATTGTACCACAGGCCTGTGGCGATAAATCCAGCAAAGTAAATATGGAGAAGAACGATGACAAGAATTCGCATTGACACGGAGCACGCAAGGGAGGTCGGTCGTCGTCTCATTGCGGAAGGCGACCGGATGGACGGGATCGGGCAGGAGCTCCAGAGCGCCATCGGCGGGCTGGACACCGGTTCCTGGGATGGCATCAGCCG
>CAZDYW010000192.1:0-5488 GCA_964509655.1 uncultured Anaerolineales bacterium | reverse complement strand
TTGTGGGGCTCTGTGTAATTTTCTTGCTCGCTGTACAAGGATTTGATCGATAAGGCCCTATGGACAGCGTACAGACCTTGACCGTCACAGGTAAGTTCGAAAACCTATCGCTCATCGGCGCGTTCGTCACCCGCGCCGCCCAGGCCGCCGGGCTCGATGAGCGTGCCGTCTACGCGGTGGAGATGGCCGTTGACGAGGCCTGCAGCAACATCATCGAGCACGCCTACGGCGGAGAGGGACGCGGCGACATCGAGTGCGCTTGCCACATCGACGAGACTGGCTTGACCATCACCCTCCGCGACCACGGGCGCCCCTTCGACCCTCAAAGCGTTCCTCAGCCCAACCTCCAAACCAACATCGAGGAGCGCGAGGCCGGGGGATTGGGAATCTACCTCATGCACCAACTGATGGACGAGGTGCGTTTCGATTTCACCTCCGACGAGGGCAATCTGTTGACGATGATGAAGCGTCGGTCATTTTCGGAGTAGCCACGTGAGCGAAAAGCTATCACCCTCTGAATGCACAAACTGGCGCCGATTGGTAGAACTGGGCCGGCGGCTGATGGCCCAATCCTCGCTCGCCGATCAGCGGGCCATCATCCTTGAGAGCGTGGCCCAATTGGTCGAGGGCCGAGCCACCCTCTGGCTGAGCGAAAGCTTACACCCCCTCGTCGATGAGGACACCCCCTCGCCCGCGCCCGATGAGCCCACAGACCTGATGCGCCGCGCCCGTCAATCTCGCCAGACCGCGCACGGCGCGATGGCGGTTGCAGTGCCACTGCTGACCGACGAGGCCGTGCTTGGCGCGTTACAGGTGGAGCGCAGCACCGCCCCACTTGCCCCAGGGGAAATTGAACTCCTTGAGGGTATAGCGAGTCAAGCCGCCGTCGCTTTCCAGGCCGCCCAACAGGTGGCGATAGAGCGCTGGCGCGTCGAGCAACTCGCGCTGGTGCGCAACGTCAGCGCCCAGGTCGCCGCAGTCCTCGATCTGGATGAACTGGCCCGCCGCGTGACCGATCTGATCCTGCGCACGTTCGACTACTACCACGTGGCCCTCTTCACGCTGGAAACGGGAGATGATGTCCTGCTCCGCCGTGCGGCCGCTGACCGTTCGCTCCGTCCCAGTGACGCGCGAAAAATCCCCGCCGCCGTGAAACTGGGCGAGGGGCTGGTGGGACACGCGGCCCAGAGCGGTGAGGAGATTCTGGCGGACGATGTCGGCCAAGATTCGCGCTACCTCTACCTGGATTCGCTGCCCGAAACTCGCTCCGAGGTGGCTCTGCCGCTCAAAATCGAGGGGAGCGAGAGGCGCGTGCTGGGCGTGCTCGACGTGCAGAGCGAACAGCCGCGCCGCTTCGACGAGACGGATATGCTCGTCCTGCGTGCCCTGGCCGACCAGATCGCCATCGCCGTGGAGGGCGCCCGCCTTTACAGCAACCTTCGCCGACGGGCCGATCAACTCTCGACCGTGGCGGAGGTGGGTCACGCCGTCACCTCCATCCTCGACCTCGACCTTCTGCTCGACAAGGTGGTCACCCTCATCCACGAGCAGTTCGGATACCCGGCGGTTCACCTCTTCACCGTCGAGCCCGCCCCCCGCCAGATCGCCTATCGAGCCGGGCGCGGGCCTCTCGCTCCCCTGCTCCAAGAGGCAAACTGGACTTGCGACCTGGATGAGACGGCGGGCCTCATCTCCCAGGCCGCTTGTCGCGGCGAGGCGGCGCTCATCGACGACGTCGAGGACGTAAGCGACGATGTGATCGGCAAGCTGCGCGATAGCTCGCCCGCTCCTCCGGCAGAAGCGCTGGCCTTCGAGACACGCGCTCAGTTGGCCGTGCCGCTCACATTCGGCGGCGAGGTGCTGGGCGTGATCGAGGCGCGGAATGATCGGCCGCACGCTTTCGGCGAGGAGGATCTCTTTCTCCTGAAGGCGCTGGCGGACAGCGTGGCCATCTCCATCCGCAACGCCAACCTTTACCGCTCCGAGCGGTGGCGACGCCAGGCCGCCGAGAGCTTGCAGGATGTGGCCGGACTCCTCTCCGCCGGCGTGGAGGTGGAGCAGGTGCTCGACGCCATTCTCACCGAGCTGGAGCGGAACTTGCCCTGTGACGCGGCAGCCGTCTGGCTCCTGGACGGCGGTGTTCTCTGTCTCTCCGCCGTGCATGGGGCCGCCGCCGAGTTTTGCATTGGCGACTTCTCGACCGACGTAGCCCCGTGGTTGTATCGAGCGCTGAGCGCCGATCAGCCCCTCATCCGCACCCCATCATCTCCTCCAGAGCCGCTGGGCGCTATGCTGGGCTTCCCGACCGATTACTCCGCCATCGCCGCTCCCTTGCGCGTCGGCGAGCGACAACTGGGGCTGCTGACGCTGATCCATCGCACGCGGGAGCGCTATGGCACCGAATCCCGCGCGATGACGGCCGCCTTCGCCAGCTATGCAGCGGTGGCCATCGAGAATGCCCGCCTTTACCAGAATTCACAGGAGCAGGCATATGTCTCGGCGGCCTTGCTCCAGGTGGCCCGCACGGTGGCCGGATCGAGCGATCTGGATGAAACGCTGGAAGCTGTGGTGCGCATTATGCCCATGTTGGTCGGGATCGACCGTTGCATAATCTACCTCAAGGATGAGAAAGAGACCCTCTTCCGCCCGGCGCAGGTTTATGGAGTGGCCCGCGAGATAGCACCACAGCTCATGGCCCGCAGTTATGAGAGCGGCGACTTCCCCCTCCTCGACGCGGTGCGCGAGCGCGACGAACTGGTGAACGTGAAAAGCCGCGCCGATTGGGAGGAACTGATACCGCCGTCCTTCATCGCGCATTTCAGCCCCCACGAGAGAGGCGGAGCATTGCTGGCAGTTCCCCTCTCGGTGAAGGGGGACGTGATGGGCGCGATGGTGACCGGGGCCGATAGGGACACGGGGGATGGTTTCGACGAGCGGCAGATGGAGATCATCACGGGCGTGGCGCAGCAGACGGCTATGGCGGTACAAAACGCCCGCCTACAGCGCGAGATGACGGAGCGGGAGCGGCTGGAGCGGGAGCTCCAACTGGCGCGGGAGATACAACAGACCTTCATACCGGAGCATTTGCCCCATTTGCCGGGCTGGGAACTGGACGCCGTGTGGCGGGCGGCGCGTCAGGTGGCCGGCGATTTCTACGATGTCTTCGACCTGCCCGATGGGAAGCTGGGGATGGTCGTGGCCGACGTGGCCGATAAGGGCATGCCGGCCGCGCTATTTATGGCGCTGACGCGCACGCTGATGCGAGCGGCGGCGCTGGAGGAGCGCTCGCCGGCCGACGCACTGGCGCGGGTCAACACGTTGCTGGCGCCCGATGCCCGCCACGGCATGTTCGTCACCGCCGTCTACGCGGTGCTCGCGCCGGAGACGGGAGAATTGACCTACGCTAACGCGGGCCATCATCCCCCGCTGTTGCTGCGCTCCGGGGAGCGTGAGCTAGAATCGCTGGGCAAAGGGGGCATAGCGCTCGGCGTGTTGGAGGAAGTGAGCTTCGAGGAGCAGGCCTTCTCGATGAGGCCGGGCGATCACCTGATCCTCTACACCGATGGCGTCACCGAGGCTTTCTCAGCGGATGGGGGCATGTATGGCGCGGAACGGCTGCTGGCGAGCGTGCGGGCCAGCGACAATCGCGCGGCCCATTCTATGCTGGAGGGGATTATGGCCTCGCTGAGCGACTTCGTCGGCGACACGCCCGCCTCTGATGATCTAACCCTGATGGTCGTCCACCGAAGCGCTTACCCCGCCCGTTCCCGCTCCGCCCGCAGGCGCATCTGACCTCGCAGCGTCTCGATGTCCTCTGGGAGGAAGTAGGCCGCCATAGCGTAGAAGATCGCGCAGAGCAGCCAGGCGACGGTGCAAATGATCAGAATGGCAAAGCGGAGGGAGGATTGATCGGCGACCAGTCCGGCCAGCCAGGGGGCCAGCGCCGCGCCAGCCGACTCGATGAAGTACTGGATGGACAAGGCCGTGCTGCGCACCTCCGGCAGGGTCACGTCGTAGATCGTGGCGACGATGTTGGGCGCCGAGATGGGGATGAACAGCGCCGTCAGGCAGAGCATCACCAGGAAGAGCGGCTTGTTGTCCACGGGGACGCCGAGCGTGATCCAGAGCAAGATGGCGCCCAGCAGCACGGCGATGGTGGAGACGATCACCCTTCCGCGCGGCGTGCGCTTGAAGAAGAAATCGCCCAGACTACCCCCGATGAAGTAACCGCCGGCCAGCACCATCACGGCCACCCCCATCGTCAGCAGCACATCGTCGGATGAGTAACCGCGCTCCGTCTCCAGGTAGTGGAAGAACCAGTAGGTGATGATGTTCCAGGGGAAGACGCCGAAGAAGCCTTGCAGGAAGAGTGGGCGCAGGCTGCGCTTGCGGAACAATCCCAGGGCGACATCCTTATCGAAGCGGTAGGAGCCCGCGATCTCATCCAGGTCGGCCAGCTCCGGCTCGCTCTTGCCGCGCGGAGCCTCGCGCACCCCGAAGAAGATCAGGACGGAGAGCACCACTCCGAGCGATCCGGTGATGTAAAACACCCCGCGCCAGCCCACCGAATCACGCAACTGGAGCGCCATAATCATCCCCAGCAAGTAACCGAGCGGCATTGTGATCTGGATCAGGCCGTATATCTTCCCGCGCCTTTCGGGGCCGAAGTAGTCGGAGATCAGGCTGTAGATTCCGGGGTAGCTGGAGTCATCGATGCCGGTCGATGCGCGTGTGGCGACGAATGCGGGATAGGTGGGGGCGATGGCGCTGAGCCAGGTCGTGGCGCCCCAGATGAAGGAGGCGATGGCCAACAGTTTGGGGCGGGCGAAGCGGTCGTAGAGATACCCCCAGAGCGGATAGAGTATCGCGCCGACGATCAGCGCGCCGGTGAAGACCGCGCCCATCTGTGTCTTGGTGATACCAAAAGAGTCGATGATAGAGGTGGTCAGCGGGCCGATGAGGAGCTTGTCGGCCTGGTGGAGCAGCATGAACAAGAAGAAAACGAACACGGCGAACCAACGATGACGCGATTTCATAGGATCCTCCAGAATTTCAGTCCGTGCTTAGCTAGTCGCGGGGGCGAGGCTGAACGACAGGAATTGCATTATAGCACAATGCCCGTTTCTTTCAATAACCGGCCGATTCCGTTTGACATTCCATCCTTGTGTGCTATACTTTTACGAGCTTTACAATAAAATACTGCCACGGCCCAGGTGCCCCGACGCTCGGAAGCTAGGGGTAAAATGGGGAAAGCCGGTCAAAGTCCGGCACTGTCCCGCAACTGTAGGAGCGCAAGCTCAAGCCAGAATACCCGCCTCGGCCAACGCACACATCAACCTTCGCGGAAAGGAGGTAGTGCATGAAGGGTCGAGTAAAGACAGCCCTTCTCCCACAACCAACGTGAGGGGGAGGGCTTTTTTCATGTCTTTGTATCGAAAGAGCCTTTCTCCCATCACCGTGAGGGAGAGGGGCTTTTTTGTTTCAGCAG
>CAZDYW010000191.1:2173-5504 GCA_964509655.1 uncultured Anaerolineales bacterium | reverse complement strand
GTTGCAAGTTGCAGGTTGGGGAGATTCTTTGTCTTTTCCTATTTCTATGCTATCATGCGTTTCGTTTGGGAGAAATGATGAGCGAAGAATCCAAAATTCCCTTGCAAAAGGAAGAACCGCGTTACTGCCCAGCCTGTGGCGCTCGTGTGGCAGCCAAGGCGACCACCTGTCTGATGTGCGGCGCGTCTCTGGTCGAGGAGAAAGAGGAAACTCAAGAAAAGGAAAGTAGGGAAATGCCCAAATGGGCCAGATCCCTGATCATCGTCGCCATCGCGCTGGCCATTCTGGTCGGTGGCGGCTTCGGGCTCTACAGCCTGTTAGGAGCCGAACCGGAGCCGGAGCCGGAGGAGACGACGCCCACGAGCAGGCCGACTCGCACACCCACTCCCACATCCACACCCACGCCTACCCTGACGCCCACTTCCACATCCACACCCACGCCGATCCCGCCGCGCGTTCATGAGGTAGAGGAGGGGGAAACGCTCCTCGACATCGCCATCTCCTATGATGTCACCGTCGAGGAAATCGAGGCTATAAATCCGGGCTTGGACCCAGAATTTATCCGCGAGGGGGAAGTACTGCTCATTCCAGCCCTCACACCCACGCCTGGGCCTACCAGTACTCCCAAACCGGGGGAACCGACGCCGACGCCGAGTGACTTCACTGTCCACATCGTCGAGTCTGGAGAGACGCTTCTCTCTATCGCCCAAGAATACAGCGTCACGGTCTCCCTCATCCGAACGGCCAACGATCTGCCAGCGGACGAAGAGACTATCCGCGTTGACCAATCACTCGTCATCCCCATCGGCACGCCTAAGCCCAGCCCCACACCGACGAGGGATCCCAACGCCACGCCCACCCCGATCCCGCCCTATCCTGCGCCGCCGCTCCTCGGTCCGCCCGACGGCGCGACCATTGTGGGTGGGGACGAGCCCGTTATCCTACAGTGGGCATCGGTGAGCGTCTTGCGCGACGATGAGTGGTACGAGGTGCAGCTATCCCAACCGGAAGGCGGTACTGTATCAGAGACGATCTACACACATGCCACGGTGTGGCGCGTGCCCTACGAGTTACTCTCGGAAGCAGAGCCTGACATGCAAGATTTCCGCTGGCAACTTCAAGTCGTCAGGGAGATTCACGATGGGGAGGACGCCTACGAAGAAGCAAGTGCTCCCAGCGCGATCCGCGCTTTCACTTGGTTAAAGCCGACTCCTACCGTGGGGCCCGCTTCCACTGCAACGCCCTAGCAGTCGTCATCTTGCTGGCCCACACGAGCCTCCCTTACCCGATTGACCAAAGCCAAGAACTATTATGAACCCCAGAGAGGCAACAGGCGAGAACAAAGCAAATACCAACCTGGTCGATAAAGAGACCCAAGGGCCTGCTCTTGTCCCCACCCACCGACCCAACCAACAGTGGGACGCCCCGACTAAGCGCATCGTCGCTATGGTCATGGTGATCGTGCTGACGCTCATCGTTTACAAATTCCGCGAGCTCCTCACCCCTCTGGCAATCGCGACACTGCTGGCCTTCATCCTGGATCCTATCGTCGATTTCCTCGAAGAAAAAACCTTCCTTTCTCGCCCCCTGGCCACCACATTGGTTTTTCTTATCTTGGTCGCGATGTTATTGGGCGTACTCGCAGCGCCGGTGACCGCTGTGGCGAGCGTTCGCCGCCTGATACTCTCCCTCCAATTTGATCTTAACCGCATCATCAACGACATTGGGGACTTCTTCAATCAACCGGTAGAGGTATGGGAGTATCAATTGGACCTCAGTGATGTCTACGCGGAACTAAGCACATCGCTGCGCCGACTGGTAGGCTCGGCCGCGGAGGGCACTCTGGACTTCGTGCTCAGCGTCGCGTCGGGCGCGATTGGGCTGATTATCTGGGTAGTTTTCATCCTGATCGCCGCTTACTACTTGGTCAAAGACGCCGACCGCATCGTCGAGCAGTTGGATCAACTGGCTCCTCCGGGATACCGCAACGACTCTAAGCAACTGCGCAGTCAAATCACCGAAGTGTGGAACGCTTTCCTGCGCGGGCAGCTTCTGCTGGGGACAGCAATGGCAATCGCCACGGCCATAGTGGATCTCGCCATTGGACTGCCTTATGCCTGGGCACTGGGCCTGGTCGCCGGCGTGCTGGAATTTGTGCCCTACCTGGGCCCCATCATCGCGGCCATCCCGGCGGTACTGCTGGCCTTCCTCCAAGGCTCCAGTTTCATACCTCTGAACAACTTCTGGTTCGCCGTGCTGGTCGCCGGTGCCTACATTATCATGCAGCAGATAGAAAACAATTTCTTCGTGCCGCGCATTATGGGCCGGAGCCTCGATCTGCACCCCTTGGCCGTGATGATTGCAGTCCTGGCCGGTGGTCGGTTGGGCGGCATCCTGGGCGTATTTCTCGCGGCGCCCACACTCGCGACTCTGCGGGTCATAGCCGGGTACATCCTCTCCCGACTCTATGATCGTGACCCTTTCCCCCAACTAGAAAGTGAAGCAATTGAGAAAGCCCAGAGAGCCAAAAAAGAGGCACAAGTAAAAACGATGAAGCTTCAATCGGAGAAGCTCAAACAGGCGGGTGAGGCAGCCATAGACCGTCTTCAAGAGATGGAAAAGATTCCCCAACGTGTAGAAAATGCAGTCAGAAAACACGCCAAACGTTTAACCCCTTCGCAGCATTCAAAATCTACCGACACAAGCGACGGATAAGCACCCTTCGAGATTATCAACATAGGAGGAAAAGTGGAAGACCCTATTGTCGAAACTTTAGCAGAAACAGAAAATTTCGGTCTGTGGCAAGCCGATGAGCCAGATGGCGAGACGACCTATCACCTGGAGCTTGGTCTAGTCACGGTTCATCTTTTCCGCGAAGAATGGGAGGAGCTACTGGCTTTGATCAAGGAAGCAAGTGAATATGCTACAGAAGAGTAAAACTACGCCACAGCTAAAGGAATGGCTCGACCGGTTAGCACCGGTGGTAGAGGAAGCAAAAGAGGTATTGCAACATCGCAAACCGAGCAAGTTGACGATGTACAGCGGATGTGAGCAAGACAGTGAGGGTAATTTTCACATCCAGTTCTTCGGCCAGGATTACATTGTCTCCATTGATGACTTCACCGTCCGGCAAGCCGCTACAGGCAAAGAGACATCCTCTTTCACCAGCAGCCTCATCCTTACCTACCTCGCCACCGCCAATGGCAGGACACCCTCCGGACGCTGGATCGGGTTCCGCGATCTCCCCGATGGGATGTTCTATGCCCAAGCCTTCCAGGGCTACACCGGCGTGCGACTAATGCGTGAGTTGCAAGAAGAAGGAGAAGAAGAA
>CAZDYW010000191.1:0-2073 GCA_964509655.1 uncultured Anaerolineales bacterium | reverse complement strand
TTCGGCGCGCGGCCAAGGCGCTGGGAGGCAAGCCGGTGGACATCGGGGACATAGGATTCAGCTTCAACGTTTTCCCCAGGATACACCTGGTCATCGTCTACTGGCGCGGGGACGAGGACTTTCCCTCGCAAGCACGAGTACTTTTCGAGGATAGCGCCGCTAATTATATGCCGACCGATGGACTAGCCATCCTGGGCAGCTATCTGGTAGGACATATTTTGAAGGCCGCAAGGTGACCGGGTGGCTTGGATTTGGCAATCCAAGCCGAGCAAAAGGTGCATTCTTTCTGAATCCCTCACCCTCCAAAAGGCGGTACGTCCTGCGCTACCATGGTCTGCAATTTCAACAAAGCCTTCCCCGCAGCAGCGCGTTCATCTGGGGGCAGCCGCAGCGCGATGAACTCCTCCTCATCAAGTACCAACGTTTCCCCATTAGGAGCCACCCACAGATCCAGCGCCAGGTCCTCGGAGGCCACCTCATCGGCGAGTATGCGAGCCGGGCGCGTGATGTTACAGTACCATCCCTTCAGATTTCCATCTTCAGCGCGGATCTCGAAGATATTGTACCAGCGGTCGCTGTAGAAATACTCCGTCCAACGATCGCCCGGCTCAAGCAAAACGAATCCCAAATCCATTGGCGCCTGATTCCAGGCGGTGCGTAAGATAATAGAGCTAGCTTCACGCCGCAGCACCTCACCCGGATAAGCAGTGATCTGGTGACCAGTATGATCAAGCTTGCGAACAGTGATCTTTTTCATTGTCGAGCATTCTAACGGGATTCTTTCCCTCCGGCAAGACGTAACGACAGCAACAATTGAGTGTTTTGATATACGCAATACGTTCTACGCTTTACGCAATACGTTTCGGGAGGTAACAATTTATGAGCAAGAAAGAACTGGAAGGACGCTGGGCTCTCGTACTGGGTGCCTCAAGCGGATTTGGGGCGGCCACAGGGCGGGCCCTGGCCGAGGCTGGGATGAACATCTTCGGGGTGCATCTTGATCCGAAGGCCACACTTCCCCGCGTCAAGGAAGTCACCGCTGACATTGAAGCAACAGGGCATCAGGCTGTCTTCTTCAACACCAACGCTGCCTCTGAACGCAGGCGCGTTCGAGTGCTGGATAAAATCGAGGAAAAGCTGGCGGACGACCCCGCCGATGGGATTCACTTTATGCTACACTCACTGGCCTTCGGCACGCTGCTACCCTTCATCGCCGATGATCCAGAGGAAGCAGTCGACGAATCTCAGATGGATATGACGCTGCGAGTGATGGCCAACACGCTGGTCTACTGGACACAAGACCTAGTACAACGGGACTTGCTATCCCGTGGCAGCCGGATTTACGCACTCTCCAGTGGTGGCGCGGAGCGGATGGCTCCCAACTACGGCGCAGTCTCGGCAGCCAAGGCGGCCCTGGAAAGTCACATGCGGCAACTATGTTTGGAGCTTGGGCCGCGCGGCATCGCGGTCAACTGTTTGCGCCCCGGCGTGACCGACACACCTGCGCTGCGCGTTATCCCAGGTCACGAAGCTTACATCAAGGAAGCGCTCAAGCGAAACCCCCAAGGGCGCATGACAACCCCGGAGGATGTAGCCAAAGTGCTCGTGGCCCTGGCCGATCCGGACATCACCTGGCTCAGTGGCGCCATTATTCCGGTGGATGGCGGGGAAAGCATCGTAGGATGACTGTATCAACTCGGGCCAAGTTGTCATTCTTCGAGAGTCTCAAGATGACTCGCAGGATCAACTATCGTTGAATTCTCGTAGTAGTTACAGATGATTTGACATTCCCATATGACGTGATAAAATTAAGCGACATTTTGAGGCCTTCGCCTGTGCGAACCCCGGCACCATGTCGTCCTGTGAATTTCGATTCGCTTGAAGAACTGAAACGAGGGCTAATTTTTAGCCTTCGAGCCCGACATTGCCCGTGCGTCTGTTCATGTACAGGCGGTGTCGGGTTTCGCGCGAAGGTAAATAACCATATTTAGGAGCAGTTTGATTTCATGAATACAGAAACTCTATCAACCAATCAAGACGTGACTGAGCAGGAAGTGCTTGAGCAAAGCGCAG
>CAZDYW010000190.1:0-5537 GCA_964509655.1 uncultured Anaerolineales bacterium | reverse complement strand
TTTGGGAAAACCCGGGTTCTCGCCTGCTATATTCCTTGGTCTAACCCAGCAGCATCGACTCCCCAGACGACGGACAGACATTCGACATGAGGGGCATCACCTGCGAGGGGTGCTAAGCATCACTTGCTAAATTGGCCAATGGAGGGTATAATTGATAATGCAAATCATTCTCAATAAGGATAAGGGGCAAATTAGCATCAAAAGGTAATGATGGTCACGAAAGATCAATTGCGCGAAATTTTCCGAGAAGCGGGGCGACGTTTGACCCCTCAGCGTAGCCTAGTCCTGCAACTGCTGCGGGAGAGCGAAGATCATCTAGATGCTGATGCACTTTACAATCAAGCCAAGCGTCGCGCCCCCGACATCAGCTTAGCGACTGTATATCGTACTCTGGCCTTGCTCAAGGAACTCGGCTTGGTAGAGGAACATCGCTTGGGAGAAGGGCATAGTCATTATGAAGCGGTTCAGGATGAACCGCATTACCATTTCACTTGTCAGCTCTGTGGCAAGGTGATCGAATTTGATACTCCGTTGGTGGAGGAAATTGAGCGTGAGTTATGTGAAAAAGAGGGCGTTTGCGTACTGAATGCTCACTTACATTTGATCGGTTACTGCGCTCGATGTCGAGATGAAACGGAAGGATGGAAAAATTGTGAGACATAGATCTAGGATGCATAGGCGGATGAGGCCTCAGTCGGACAATGTGGTCTCTCTCAGCGCTTTACACACTGGCGAACATGGCGAGGTCGTTGAACTGGCAGGTGGGAGGTGTATGTTGAGTCGCATGACGGCTCTGGGATTCACGCCGGGTGTGGAGGTAAAGGTACTGCAAAACTTCGGGCGAGGGCCGCTCATCACCCAAGTACGAGACGCTCGTGTGGCGCTTGGGCGCTGCGAAGCGGGGCGGGTCTACGTGCGCCGGAGCCCATAGAGTCAAAGATTGGTTCAATTTTAGAAATTGAACCAATCTAGGAATTGGTATGATGAAAGAAGATATAGTTCTAGTGGCACTGGCCGGTCAGCCTAACGTGGGCAAATCCACCCTCTTCAATCTCCTCACCGGACTCAGCCAACACGTGGGCAACTGGCCCGGCAAGACGGTCGAGCGGAAAGAGGGCACCTTCACCTTCGACGGCGTTGACTACCGCCTGGTTGACCTGCCCGGCACCTACAGCCTGACCGCTAACTCGGCCGAGGAGGTCGTGGCACGCGAGTTTATCATTCGCGAACGGCCCGATGTCGTGGTAGCTCTGGTGGACGCGGCCATTATGGAGCGTAGCCTTTACTTGGTCTCGGAGCTCATCTCGCTCCCCGCGCCCGTCATCGTGGCGCTGAATATGATGGACGTCGCCGAGCAGGAGGGATACCAGATCGAGCCGGATGTGCTGGAGGCCGCGCTGGGGACGCCCGTGGTGCCGATGGTTGCCACGCGTAATCAAGGCGTGCAAGAGCTTCTGGAGACGATGGGCCGCGTGGCACGCGGCGAGGTCTCATACAATCCGAAGACCCCCAGCATCCGCGCCGACCACCGCGAGGTTCTTGAGGCGGTCGATGAGCTGATCGCCGGCTGTGTGCCCGATCCCTACCCCCAGGAGTGGGTGGCGCTGAAATTGCTGGAGGGAGACGAAGAGGTCACCCGCATGATGGAGGAGTGCTTGCCGGAGGATCACCTTCAAGCGCTCCGATGTGTCCTTAGGGAGCACGACGACGCCTTAGTGGCTGTGGCCGGTGGTCGGTACGAGTGGATCGGGCGCATGATCCGCGCCGCCGTGACCCGTCCCGTGACCGGCCAGATCGGCTTGACCGAGCGTCTGGATCGCTGGGCCACTCATCCGCTCTGGGGCCTGCTGATCCTGGCCGGAATCCTGGGATTGGTTTTCTGGCTCACATACAGCGTAGGCGCGCCGATACAAGATCTATTGGACACGCATGTGGTGGGAAGTTTGGCCGATGGTGTTGGCGCTGCCATGGCTGGGGCACGCCCCTGGCTGCGGGATTTATTCGTGGATGGACTGATTGGTGGGGTAGGGGCGATGCTCACCTTCCTGCCCATCCTGGTCATTTTCTTCGCCGCGATGGGCATCCTGGAGGACGTGGGCTACATGGCGCGTGCGGCCTACGTGATGGACGGCTTTATGCACCTGATGGGATTGCACGGCAAATCATTCTTGCCCCTCTTCGTGGGCTTCGGGTGCAACGTGCCGGCGGTTCTGGGCACCCGCGTGATCGAATCGCGCCGCGCCCGTCTGCTGACCATCCTGCTGGCACCCCTGATCCCCTGCACCGCGCGAATGACTGTGATTGCCTTTCTCGCCCCGGCCTTCTTCGGTTCAGCCGCTACCTTCGTCTCTTGGGGCATGATCCTCCTGGCCCTGTTCGTCCTCGCGCTCTCCGGCGTGCTGATCAACAAGACGCTTTTTCGAGGGGAACGCGCCGCTTTCATTATGGAGCTGCCCCTCTACCATCTCCCCAACTGGCGCACCATCGGCTTATTGGTCTGGCAGCGCAGCTTGGCTTTTGTCAAGAAGGCGGGCACGCTAATTTTGGCAGTCTCAGTCGTGATCTGGGTGCTATCGACGCTGCCCGGCGGGGATGTGGAGACCAGCTACCTGGCCCACATCGGGCGTTGGCTGGAACCGGTGGGGCGGCTGATGGGCCTCGATTGGCGGCTGATGGTGGCGCTCCTGGCCAGCTTCATCGCCAAGGAGAACTCCATCGCCACATTGGGCGTTCTCTTCGGCGCGGGCGAGGGGACCGGCTTAGCGGAGACGCTAGCTTCTACCTTCTCCGCTCCCACAGCGCTGGCCTTCCTCACAGTGCAGATGCTCTTTGTACCTTGCGTCGCCACCGTGGCCGTCGTCCGGCAGGAGACCGATTCCTGGGGCTGGACACTCTTCAACCTGGGATTCCTGCTGGTCGTCTCCCTGGGCTTTGGAACCCTCGTCTATCAAATCGCCCGCCTGGTCGGGCTGTGAGGTAGATGCTCGTGAGGGATTTTGGAGATGTGGCTCTCTAGGATTTCGCGTGGTGGTGTGCTTGTAAGGGCAATCTCTCCGTGGTCGCCCGTACAAAATGCACGCGGGCGGGTACGGAGCCCAGCCCTACGAAGCGGGCCACGCGAAATCCCAAAGAGCCGGAGATGTGAAAGCGGGAAGAGTCAACTTGCTGGAGGGTGCAGACCGGCACTGACCCAGATGGAACGAGCAACAATGGCTAGAGAATGATTGAGCTTTAGGGCAAGTACTGTTGATCGTCCACAAGCAGTCATACCTTCAATTTTCGTGCCATCTTCGCTCCAGGTAAAGTGATCGTGCCATCGTTGTTGACGAGGATTGAACAACGCCACTTTTTTACCGGACATTGGGTCAATAGCATGTGTTTGGACTTGTTTATAACCATTGCAAGAGGAACAAGCTAGACACAGATTGTCAGCAGTTGTTGTCCCATCCTTCGCGCGGGGAATGATGTGGTCAATTTCACACTGTAGGCCCGTAATCCTTTCGGAGCTATGGCAATATTCGCAACGGCCCCGCGCACGTGCGCGGACCAATTGGCGCAGTGATTGGGGAACCTTGAGGGAGGTCATTTATCGCCATTCACGCTAGGTGGAGGGTGTCCCCGTTGGGCCAGAATGGCAAGTGCCTTGGCTCTACGCAAAACGGAGCGGTGATAAGCCCTCAATAAGTGCTCCTGTTCCTCCCCCTCGGCCTTGGTCAAGGGACGCTCTCCAGCTTTTTGATTCAACTGTCTCAACCGAAGCTGCTCGGCCGGAGACAAAGAAGGTTGTGCTGCTGCATTTAGCGCTTCATCGCTAAGAAGGTTCATAGCGGCTAATTCATTGGCCAAGTCGGGTGGTAGACCGGGCGGATCAACTAACGCAGCATTCAATGTGTTGATTAACACATCATCTACTGAACGGTGTGTCAACTCGGCAGCACGTTCGAGTTTCAGAAAAATCCTTCTAGGCAACGTCACAGAAACAGTTGGTGTGGGCATAAGCACCTCCAGGAAAGCATAAGTCTCCAATCATTATATCTTGGTAAAATCATTTGGTCAAACAGAGCCATCTTTTTAATGAGGAAGAAGCTGTAATGCAAAAATTTCACCCGGAGTCTAGATGAAACAAATCGAGCGCCTCTTAGTCGTCGCATTGATCATAATGGCACTCTTGGCGGTGTCGGTCGTCTTCGTCGCGCCGCGATTGAGGCGAGACGATCTCACCTCCGAACAAACCTTCGAGCCCGGCGAGACCGAGACCATGCTCGCCGAGGTGATCGAGGTGCTGGAAGAGGATACCATCGAGCTGGGCGACGGCAGCACGCAGCCCTACCAGCGCCTCCTCCTGCGCGTCAAAAGCGGCACCCTGGCCGGCGAGGAGGTCGTCGTGGAGGAGGGAACGACTAATATCGTCAGCCAGGAGCGGCTGTTCAGCGCTGGCGACCGAGTCTACCTGGAACGCGCCGTGGGGCCGGAGAACGACCGTCTCTACATCTCCGACTTCGTGCGCACCGGGCCGCTGCTCAGCGTCATCGTTATCTTCATCGGATTGGTGATACTGGTGGGGCGCGGTAAGGGCCTGCGCTCGCTGATCGGCTCGGCCATCAGCTTGGCCGTGATCTTCGCCTTCATCCTGCCGCAAATTATGGCTGGCCGGGACCCCGTCACCGTGAGCGTCATTGGCTCCATTATCCTGCTGGGCGCTTCCACCTACATCACCTACGGCTGGAATCCCAAGGCCCACGCCGCCGTTGTCGGTATGATGCTCAGCCTGGTGCTGACCGGAGTGCTGGCATGGCTGTTCGTGTTCTGGACTCGCCTCACCGGCCTGAGTGTGGAGGAGGGCGCCTATCTGGTGATGGAGCTCGGCCCGGATGTCAAATTGCGCGGCTTGGTGCTGGGCGGGATCATCATTGGCTCGTTGGGCGTACTGGATGACATCTGCGTCGGTCAGGCTTCGGCCATCTTCGAACTGGTCAACGCCAACCGCGAGCTGGAGTGGATGGAGCTTTTCCGTCGCAGCCTAAACATCGGTCGTGACCACATCGCGGCCATGGTCAACACCTTGCTTCTGGCCTACATGGGCTCGTCGATGCAGCTCATGCTGGTCTTCACCATCTACCATGAACCGATCTGGCGGCGTATCAACCGCGAGCCCATCGCCGAGGAAATTGTGCGCACTCTGGTGGGGAGCACGGGCTTGATCATGGCTGTGCCCATCACCAGCCTGATCGCCAGCCTGTTGGCCCGCCGAGTAGTGGGTAAATCGCGGGATCAGCAGAGCGAAAGCGCTGAATGAGAGGACGGGCAAAATGTTGAATCGATTGCTAGAACTGTTGAGGTCAGGTGGCACCTATCGCGTCATCGACCTGGCCCGAAAATTGGAGACCACGCCCGCCCTGGTCGAGGAGATGCTGAAAAGCTTGGAGCGGATGGGATACCTGAAATCGACCGCCGGAACCTGTGGCGGGAAATGCGCCCGATGCCCAATGTCAGGGCTTTGCGCCGTGGGAAAGGGAGAACAGATATGGGCGCTGACG
>CAZDYW010000189.1:0-5561 GCA_964509655.1 uncultured Anaerolineales bacterium | reverse complement strand
GCCTCCCAGGCCGGTGGCTGATTGGCGTACACGACTTTGGTCACGCGCCAGTAATTATACCTCTCATCCCGCTCCAGCGTGTAGGTGACATCCAGCGTGTAGGGTCCTCGGTGAGCGACGATGGGATCGTTGTGGTAATTGGGCCAGTCCCCCTCATACTCGTAAATTGTGTCCTCCCAGCGCTCCCGTACGGTGACCACGGCCAGCCCTTCTTCCTGGAGATCGAAGGAGCGGAAATCGTTGCCCATCGGTTGACGGCCCTGATAGCGCTTCTCGCTCTGCAGTTCTTCGATCTCGGCGCGCCATTGCGCCGCTATTTCTCCTTCAATTTGCACATAGCTTGCCGAAATATACCAGAAAGCCTCGCTCAGCGATTTCTGGAAACGCGCCACTGCCTCTCCCATCGCGCTGCGAGCGCTCTCATCGACGTAGAAACTGTCGATCCACCCTGGGCGCGACATCGTGCTCCCCTCGTCCAAGGCCTGACGCCAGGCCTCGTCGGTGAGGCGGTCATCCATCGGCCAAGGGAACTCATAGTAGGAGAAGACGCCACCCTTGGCGACCTGCAGGCGCATTGTGCCATCCTCTTCTACCATCGGCACCACGGCGTAGAGCTCGTCGATGCGTCCCACCGCCACCTCCAGCACGACGCCCTGGCCCGGATCGGTGGCTACGTCGGCGACCACGGCTGCCTGGGGCTCCTCCTCCGGCATAAACTGGCCCCCCATGCTTCCTTCCTCGCCCTCGCCCTTGGTGTCGGATGCGGCCATCGTCAGATGCTCCAGCTCGCCGCCGTAGTAGCGGATGATGTCATACTCATCGTCCGTCAGCGGCTCGCCGCGCAGTTCCTTCTCGGCCATCGTCTGGAAGGCGCTGGACAGCTCCTCCAGACGCTGCAAGTTGTAGTCATCCTCCCCCACGAGCAAGCCCCGGCTGCCCAATCCCTCGCGCGTCATCTGCGTCAGCGCGGTCAGACGGGCGAAGAATTCGGGCACCGGCTCCACGTAACCCTTGGGTGGCAGCGGCGGGGGAGGCGGCGGCCCACCGCCCAGCTCGGCGTAGACCTGCTTGGCGTAAAGGATAGTATCATGCTTCAGCTCGGCCCAGCTTCCCATCACGGTGTTCAGTTGCTTATCAAGCCAGGTCTGCGACTGCATAAATGCCGGATACCCCTCGCCCGGTGCGTTCAGCAGCAGGGGATGGAAGGTATAGAGCCAGGAGTTATAAAGCGTCTCGGTCCATTCCTCGACGCTGAGGCCGGAGAGCCAGCTTTGGACCTCCTCCATCTGCTGCGGATAGTTCAGATATTCAGTCTCGCCCATCTCGTCGAGAATCTGATAGGCCCGCTCGGAGCCCATCGCGGCCGGGATGTCCAGCCCATTGGGCAAGCCCCTCCGATTTTCGGGCGTGCCCACGTTGCGATAGATCAGTTGACCGAAGATGTAGGCGTCGGGCACGAAGCGCTGTCCCATGAAGCGCAGTCCCTTCGTCGTCGACTCGACGTCGTCGGTGTCCATAATGACCATCCCCAGAATGCGCGGCGGGGGCAGCTTGTTCGCCTCTGCGATGAACTGATCCAGCAGCGCCTCGTCGGTCAGCGCTTCCACCGATGCGCCGGGGCCATAGATGGCGTCCATCACCTTTCCGTATTGGAGCACGGTCAGGTCGTCGCTGCGCCCCACGAAGAAGACGGTTGGATTGTAGAGATTGCTCCACGCCTCCAACGCTGGCCGACCGTTCACCTGAGCGGTGCGCAGTGCGTGGACCAGGAACAGCGCGGAGCGCGTCTCGGCGCGGCCCACTTCGGGAGGAGCAGCCTTCAGCCGGAAGGTCATGCGCCCGTACCACATCATGCTCTTGAAATAGGCTTTCAGTTCCTCGCTCTTGGTGTAATGCCCGCGGGGGATGTACTGGGTGTAGTCCTCGCCATACTCCAGCCCAGGGAAGATGGGCGACGGGAGCAAGCCGCCGGCCTCCTCGATCAGGGCCAATTCCCCTTCCACCAGATCCGCGGCGTAGGCTGGCACTTCCACTTCCGGGTCCAGCAGCTTGCTGGCGACGCCGACGAAGGCCACCGTGCGGCGCGCGGCATCCTCCCACTCCGGCGCGGTGCCCTGCACGGCCTGATAGACCTCATCGCTGCGGGCCAACATCGCGCTGTTCAAGTCGCGCAGCAGGGGGATGAAGTACTCGATCTCGGCGGTGCGCAGCACCTTGTCGAACAGCAGATGGTAGACGTGGAGCAGCGAGTCGCTGGTGACGAAGATGGGCTCATTGTTGTAGCGCGCTTTCTCGTAGAGAGTGAAGAACTCCTTCTCAGCGCCTGGGCTGACCACAAAGCCGTTCTGCGCCATTCGTTCCCGTTGAGCTTCGGAGAGGATGAAGGGCACCTGAACGTTGCTCAGATCGGGGGCGATGGCCTCGTGATAAGCGGCGGCTGTGGTGTCCACCGTCGGCTTCTTGAAAGTGGCGAAGACTAAATCCGCTTCCGGCGCGGGCGTCCAGGTCGGCGGGGGCGGAGTGGGCGGCTCCGACGGTGTCTCTGTGGGCTGCTCGGTCGGCGCGGCGGTGGGAGATTGTGTATCGGTCGGTGGAACGCTGGGCTCCACACTTGGCGTGATTTTTTGGACTGATGCCTTCTCCGTTGGCTCACGGATTGTCGGTTGTGTCGGCTCGCATGCTCCCAATAAGAGCAATGAGGAGAACAGGGAGACGACCAGAGATATTGTCATCAGAATGTTGAAGATATTTGCTTTTTTCATCATCCTTTACCTCTTTTCCCCCTCACCCCGGCCCTCTCCCCACGGGGAGAGGGGGGTTGTTCTGGGTGAGGATGGATAATCGGCGCACTCATGCAATCGCTAGCGTGCGCCGGATACTTTCCATCAACCGCTCCAGCGTGAACGGCTTGGTGATGTGATCGGCAGCTCCGGTGCCATCAGTGGGAATGTCTGGCCGGAGAACGGAGACGATTATCACCGGTATCCCCGATGTCTCCGGCTGCGTCTTGAGTTGGCGCAATACGTCCATACCGGTGATGTCAGGCAGCATAATGTCCAACGTGACCAGGTCGACATCCTCGGTGCGGGCCAGTTCCAGCGCCTTTTGTCCCTGCTCGGCCTTGAGCACATCGAATCCATCCTGTTGCAGTTGCAGCGCGATCAGGTCCAGCGTGTCGATGTCGTCCTCGACGACCAGCACGGTGTACTTTTCGTCCGTGATCTCAATTTCCTCTGCCGGTGTGTAGCCCGACATCTCGGCGTGCAGCGGGAGCAGTAAGGTGAAGGTGTTCCCGCGCCGTGGCTTGCTCGTCACCGATAAACGCCCGCCGTGCATCTCGGCCAACATCTTGGCGATGGGCAGCTCCAGGCCGGTGCCCTTGATGTCGGACACAATCGAGGCCCCTAATCGGTAAAAATACTGGAGGTCCTCCTCGTGATCCTCGAAGGCCACGCTCTCTCCCATATCGGTCACGGTCATCTTGACCGAGCCCTCGGAGCAGGAAAGGGCCAGCGTGATCTCTTCCCCTCCCGGCGTGCGGCGCCATGCGTCGTTGGTCAAGTTGGAGATCAGTTGTTTGAGCCGTTTCTCATCCCCCAGCACCAGCCCCACGTTGGGCTCGATCTCGACGGCGAGATGGATCCCTTTTTGATCACACTGGGGCTGCATCTGCTCCGCAACCTCTTGGACGATTTTCTCCAACTGAACGGGGCGCAGTTTCAGCTCCAGCCGGTTGCTGACGACGCGGTTGATGTCCATCAAATCGTTGATCAAAGCTACCAGACGATCCGAGTTCCTGCGGATGATTTGGAGAAAGTGCCTTTGTTGATGGTCGAGGTGATCGGATGTTTGACGGAGCAGCATGTCGCTGTAGCCGCGGATGGCGGTCAAAGGAGCGCCGAGTTCGTGGGACACGTCGAGGATCAGATCGCTCCGGGCTCGCTCAGTGTTGACCTCCTTGGTGATGTCATGCAGGGTAGTCACGACTCCCTCAAAGTCCCCCACCGAGGTCAGGATCGGCGCGAGGTGCGCGCGGATGACTCGCGGGCCGGCTGCGATGATCACTTGAGCGCCCTCTTCCTCTTGACCTGCGGTGTATGGATCGGCGTACAGTTGATCCATCACCTGCGTTATGGTGAGGGGGCTGCGCGGCTTGAACGCCTTGAAAAATTCGTGAGCTGATTGCCCGATCGCCTCTTCCATCGATATATTGCTTGTTCTTCCCAGCATGCGGTCGGCGGCGTCATTGATGAAAGTCACCAGCCCCTCAGCATCGCTGATCACGACGCCGTCGGCGATGGAGCGTAATATCGCGCTCTCTTGCAATGCCGTGTTTTTCTGGCGTTCAGTCCCCGGCGTAAGGACGCTCTCCCTGTGGTTATCCTCGGTCCACCTTTTCGAATCTTTCGTGTCTGTTCTTTTATCCATATCCATCCTCCATCCTAGTACTTTACTGGGGGGGTACTTTTCTGTTTAATGCAGCTTTACGCTGTTCGTCAAACTGTTTCAATGCAGAAGCTATCTCATCGAGGTGGAGCACTTGATCCACGCTCCCCTGCTCTATGGCGGCCTTGGGCATGCCGAAGACGACACAGCTCTCCTCGCTCTGCGCGATGACGCGCCCGCCGGCCTCGCGCAAGAGCTTCAAACCCTCCGCCCCGTCCATACCCATCCCGGTCAATACCACGCCGACCGCTCCCCCTTTATAGGATTCCGCGACCGAGCTGAACAAGCGCGTGGCAGAGGGCCGTAAGCCGTTCAGCGGCGGCGAGTGATCGACCTGCACGATACCGCCCGGCCTGATCAACATATGGGCGTTGTCCGTCGCGACGATGACGCGCCCGGCGGAGACATACTCGCCATTCTTCGCCACGCTAACTTTCAGCTCAGTGGTTTGATCCAGCCAATGGACGAACCCCTCCACGAAGCCGTGTGTGATGTGCTGCACGGCTACGATGGGGATTGACATATCGCCCGGCAGAGCGCCTAGAATCTGGCGCAGCGCACCCGGTCCTCCGGTGGACGCGGCGATAGCGATTAGCTCGACATCCAACTTGGGACTATGCACGCGAGGAGTAGGATGGCGCTCCGGCCAGAGCGTGACCACGGGCACTTCGGCCATCAAGCGCAGCGTGGTTATCAATTGGCCGCGCACGGTCTCATAGTCGGCCGGGGAGAGCCCCTTCGGTTTTTCGACCACGGTCAGGGCGCCGGCCGATATAGCATTGAAGGCGATATTCGTATCCTCGTCGTAGATGCTGGCTGCCAACACGACGATGGGACGTGGGGTAGTGCTCATAATCCGCTGCGTCGCCTTCAGTCCATCCAAGCGCGGCATGCGAATATCCATCGTTATCACATCAGGCCGCAACTGAGCCGCCAGGCGCACCGCTTCCTCGCCGTCCTTCGCCTCTCCCACGACCTCGAATCCCGGCTCACTTTGCAGCATGCTGACCAGAATTTTCCGTACAGTCGGAGAATCATCTACGACGAGCACTCGAATGATCGGTTTCATCAAAATACCTCAGAGAACTCCCAATTCCTCATCTGCGACTCGACTT
>CAZDYW010000188.1:0-5586 GCA_964509655.1 uncultured Anaerolineales bacterium | reverse complement strand
AGCAGCGCAGCCGCAGCTTTTGGGGCAGAATCTCGAAGGCCAGCCGGTGGCCCTCGGTGCAGAGCACCTCGCCGTCCATGTGGGCGATCAAATCGTCGGGGGAGGAGACAGTCACCCGCGCGGCCCGCGTCATCTTGATGGGAGCGCGGCCCACGTGGCTGCCTCGGAGAAAATGGGGGATCAGACCGAGGATTGCCAAGCGGCTCACCCGATCGGCGACGAGCAGGTCAAAGAGCCCGTCGTCGTGTTGGGCATCGGGCGCGACGATGAACCCGCCACCCTCGCGCGGGCCGTTGGCCACACAGATCATCAACGTTTCCATCTCAAGGCGTTCCCCATCATACTCGACGGTGACATGAGGAGCGCCGAAGCTGAGAAAAACCGTTCTCAGCAAGGCCAGCATGTAGAGCGGCAGGCCACGTAAGTGCTTGATTTTGAGCGTTTCGCGCAGCACGGTGCCGTCGAAGCCGATTCCGACAACGTTGCCAAAGTAGCGGGATAATTGGTCGGGCGCCAAGTGATCGCCGTTTACCCACACGCGCCCCACGTCCACCAGACGTGAGCGGCCCACGGCCAACCTGTGACACGCATCCCTCAGGTCAAGGGGAATTCCCAGACCGCTGGCGAAGTCGCTGCCAGAGCCGACCGGGATGATGCCCAGCGTACCGACACGATCCCTCTCCGATGCGAGCATCAAGCCGTTGATCACCTCGTTGACCGTGCCATCTCCGCCCGCCGCGACGACGATCTCAAAGCCATCGCTGATAGCCTGCTCGGTCAGCTCCACCGCGTGCCACGGGCCGCTCGTGCGCGCCAGATCGAAATCCAGCCCCTCGGCCTGCAAGGCTTGACGCAATTCAGGTTCCATTCTGGCACCATAACCCCGGCCCGCGGTCGGGTTGAGGATGACTTTGATGCTTTCCATCACGCTCCTTGTCGTTTCAGTCAGTGTTTGCACCGGGTTGCAAATCCAGCGCGAGCAGTTCGGGAAATTTCACCCGCCGCTACTGATGGCTCACTGGGATGAAGATCCTAAAAGGCAGCAATTCATAGGCCAAGTTCAGCCCCAGATAATCGCTGCTCCAGCCGCCGATGGCGTAGATCGTAGCATCGAAAACGACCACGCCGGGGCGCCATTCTCCGACCAGGGGGGTCTCAACCGCGCTCCAAACGTCCTCCGCCGGATCGTACCGCTCGTTGAAGCCGAGGTAGCTGGACCTCCCGCCGCCGCCGATGGCGTAGAGGCGGCCTCCCACGTTTGCCAATCCCAGCCCTCCACGGCCAACGGCCAACGGTGCGCAATCGCTCCAGGTATCCGAGGCCGGATCGTAGGCCGCGCAGGTGGTGAGCTCACGCTCGCCGTCATAGCCGCCGACGACATAGAGCCGCTCGCCCAGCAAGGCGGCTCCCGCGAATCCGCGCGGCGTGCTCATCGGCGCCACCTCGGCCCAGGCTTCGGCCTGCGGATCGTAGACGTAAGTGGTGGCAACATATCGCTCTCCGTCCCATCCGCCGAAGAGATAGAGCTTCTCCTCCCACGTGGCCAAAGCGTAGGCGCCGCGCGGCTCTGGCAGTGGGCTGGTTTCGTGCCAGGTATTCTCCTCCGCATCGTACACTTCCACAACGCGCGTCGGTCTCCCCTCGCCGTCGCAGCCTCCGGGGACATAGACCTCTTTCCCGATGGTCGCAGCCTCAATGTAGACGCCCGGCGTGGGCTTGGAGCTTTTGGTCGTCCAAGTGTCGTTCTCCACATCATAGGCCTCGACGATGTCGGTGACGCCCCCTGGCGTCTGACCGCCGATGGCCATAATCTGGCCATCGACCGGGGCGAGCGCCATGTAGGCCCGTCGGGTGGGCATCTGCGCTCGCTCGTTCCAGGGCGATTCCTCGTCCCCATCGGTCTGTGGAGCCATCGCCTGGGTGCTCGATTGCTCCAGCGGCAGGTCGGGGCCGTTGGCCGCCTGTGATCCGGATCGCGGCCAGGTCACGATGACGCCGAAGGCAGCGACCAACAAGGCAGCGACCAGGGCGATCCGCTTGGGCCAGGGTAGGGGTGGCCGAGGCGCGATTTCCTCTTCGCTCTCCTCAACCTCCTGCTCATCAATCTCCTTTTCTTCCTCGCCGACGGAAACCCAGCCCTCGCGCACGGCGATCATCGTCGCCTCGGTGCGCGAATCGGCGCCCAGCTTGGTGTAGACGTTGCGCAGGTGGACCTTGACGGTGTTGATGCTGATGAAAAGTTCTTGAGCGACCTCGCGGTTGGTGATCCCGGTGGATACCAGCTCGAGGACTTCCATCTCGCGGTCGGTTAAAGTTTCGCCGTATTCAGCCATATTTCCTTATATGCGGTCTGAAGACCAATGTTCACACTGGCCTGAGGAGCCGGTGTTGGCTTCGCAAAAAATCCTTGCACCGCCTGTTCCACGGCGGTGCAAATTTCCCAGGTAATTTTACAGCAAAAGAGAGTGGAGGCAAGGAGTCTTCGCGGAATCTCTCACTGATCAAGATAAGCTTATGAGGCCTCCGGGAATGTGATCTTCAAGCGGCGCTTGTCATCGGGGACGGGCGTTATCGCTTGTCCATCGGAAAGCTCAAGGTCAATGTGCTCTCTTTCTTTAAGCCCCTCGACGATAGCCGGGATTGGCTGGGAATCTCCCTCCGGCGTGATCCTATGCACCCAGACCTTGAGTTCCTTCACTTCCTCGGACGTTAGATCGAAGGTCGCATGACGCAGCGCGGAGAAGTGATCCACCTGACCGGCGGCGGCCCGGCAGCGCTCTACGCCCTCTGCGTATCCGAGCTCCACCTGGGCTTCCTGTGGCCGCCCGCTGGCCGTGATCGTGAAGATCGCTCGATCCTCACCTTCTGCCACGTCTGCATCTTGCCGCAGCTCCACGACAGTACGGGGGGCCAAGCTTCCTCGGCGGATCATATCGACCGTCAACCCCAATATCCCCACGCCGGCTAGCACCGCGCAGACTCGCTGAAAGGGTGCCTGCCAGATGACTAGCCCGTGCAGGAGGATACCGGCGAGGAAGATCATATAGATACCGACCACAACCAACGGGTGGCCCAGGAAACGATAGACCACACCCGGCACGTATTCCCCTTTGCGACGGCTGGAAACCAGCATAAGCATGGGGAAAATGCCGCCCAGGAGTGAGGCGACGATCACGCCGATGAAGCTTATCGGCCCGGAATAGGATTCTGAATTCGTGAACAAGAGCCATTCGACGGTGAGGAAGAGGAGCACTATCGGGCTTACCGCGAGGATGAAACGCCCGCTCTCCCCCATCGAGGCTATAAGGCGCTGCAAGGGGCCGAGTTCTTCCGATTGAACCTCATCCGTGGGGGCCTCATCCGAATCGTCCAGGGCTTGCCAGATGTCATCTGGAAGCTCCCGCCTTCGCCGGGGCGCGAAGTGAACGCTGTAATGTAGGGTGCGACCATCCAGCTCCTCTTTAACCAGATCCTGCTCCACCAAGCTTTCCAGTAGCCTCTGGGTAGTGGCCTGATCCTGACCGATGTGGGCCGCCGCCTTGGACAGACTGACGGGGCCTTCGCGCGTCATCCAGTTTACGAGGCTGCGCAGTTCATCGGGCAAGCTCAGAACGTCTGCCATACGCAGTCCAGCCGCCTCCCAGCCCCCCTCGTAGGTCAGGCGCATCGATGAGTCGATGCGCAGGCGGACACCCATTTGATCGGCATCCATTACCTCCAGCGTCAAGCGTGTATTCTTTCCTCTCTTGTCCTGGAACTTAGCGAGCCAGGCCGCTACATCCCAGCTCTCGGCGATAGTTTTCTCCATGCGGTGAACTTTTCCCGCCAGTTGCAAATATAGGCGGAAGCGGGGCGCTCCGCCGTCGAGCCCCAGATAGGTGAGTGCCAGACTGGGTTGCCCCTTGGCCCGGCCCCTGGAGTGAAACAGGATACGTCCCTGGCTTCGGGATAACATCAGTACCGCTTGCCGGGGAGAGGGGAGACGCTCCCGAACCAGGTTGGAGAGCCCTATCGAGACGTGGAGCGAGGCCATGCCCATGGCGAGGACGGCGAACAGGGAACCCAGCACATGCACGATGGGGCCGAGCTCCGTTGCCAGAGGGGCCAGAGCCGTGCCGGATTCCTCGGCCAAGGTCTGGGGCATGATCGCGCCGTTGACCGCCATTACCCAGATGGAGTAGAGCGCGATCGCGGTCATCGTCGCCGCCACGTTGCCCCAGATCAGAGAGCGAGCGCTGGGGTCCCGACGGAACACGATCTGGGCGCAGTTGCTCGTCGACAGGTGTCCGAAGAAGGCCATGAGCACGACGCCGAAGATCAGCTCTATGATTGAGGGATCGAAAGGTTGTCCTCCCACCCAGGGCACGTTCAGATAGAGCAGGTTTTCCATCTGCACGTGGCTGAAGGCGACCAGCGAGAGCACCAGGATCAATCCAATGTTAACCGCCCCCACCACCAGTGCCGAGGCGATAGCGGCGCTGAGTGCTCCGCCGCGCAAAAAGTAGAGCCCGATAAGGAAAAGCAAAGCCGCCCATATCTCGGCTGGCAGCGATGTAGCATCCGCCAGCGTGGTTGAAAAGCCAATGTAATAGACCAGGAGCCCTACAAAACCGTATGCTCCTATGCCCAGCGTGAGAATAAACGAGCCGATATCTCCGAGATAGTCGGACACTACTCGACCGAGGAAGGTCTGGCCGTAGCGGATGCTGCCGCTGCGGGAGATCGACTCCGACATAGAGGCGATGGTCAGGACGTTGATCAGGCCCAGCAGGAAGAGGAGCACCACGCCGGCCAGGGGGCCGACGCTGGCCATGGCGATAGGTAAAGCCAGGATACCGGCGCCCACGGTCTCCGTCAGGGTCAAGGCGTAAGCGGTCCAGAAGGGGGACAAGGATTCCAGCCATCCGGTCAGACCAGCCCAGGCCCAGCGCAGTCGATCCAGGGGGCCGGTGCGCGGCGCGAAGATCGATTCCAGTGGCTCGCCGTAGAGCCGCTGGTAGGCTTGTTGCACCTCTTCTTCATCCAGGCTGAGCGCTTCCCGGATGTTCGGCACATCCTGAGCGGTGAACTCATTTTCCTCGCCCAGGACGTGGGCCATAGCCGCTTGCACATTTGGGTTATCGGGTACCAGAGAGGCCCATTGCGGGGCGAAGCGCTCCAGGTCCTGGAGGGTGGGGCTGAGCGGCGGCTCGCGGCCCATAGCGAAGGCCTCGAAGAAGGCCAGATCCCGCTCCTCCGCGCCCTCATCGGTGAGGAACATCTCCAGCGCTCGCCGCGATTTCGCCACCAGGTGCGCAGTGCGACTCCTGATGAGAAATAGAAGCGTGTTTGCCCTCTTGGCCGGTAGGCCTGCCAGTATCTCCTCACGGCTCAGCAGCATGTCAGAGGTCATGATTTTCTCCTCGCAGTAGGCCATCTAATCCGAAAGCTAGCTGGGTCAGAGCCGATTCCTCCGCTCGTGAATTCGGCTACAAGTTCCAGCGGTGTGGAATCTGCTTCTGCTTTGCTTGATAGGGGCACTTTGAAAATGAAACTGATGATCAATTGTACAGCAAAATAGGATGGGGGACAAACCCAATTAGGGCC
>CAZDYW010000187.1:1272-5596 GCA_964509655.1 uncultured Anaerolineales bacterium | reverse complement strand
TGGAAGGCCTATGGAGTAAAACCAGAGTTGGAGTCATAGGCGGCGATTACGAGCTCACTCCCATCGATGTGCGCTTCGACTACTTCAGGGTGATACCCAACGAAGCCTGTGATTGATTGGCCTCGGAAGTCGATTCTGGGAAAGAAACCAGGTTTTTCCGTAAGAAAAGCGGCAAAACCTGGTTTCTCGTTCACTCCCATCACCGCGCCGGAGCTGGCCCTTTTCATCATCATAGCACTCTTGGCCGCCTGGTTGCGCTTCAACCATCTCTCCCAGGCAGAACTCCTGTGGGATCAGGCGGAAATTTCCAGATGGGCCATGAGGATGGCGGGCAGAGGAGCCTCCCCTTGGCAAGGGGGCGCCTGGATCGGGCCACAATCCTCAACCGGCCTCGATACCTTCCCCGGCGCCATCTGGCTGATGGCCATCCCCTATGCCATCTCGCCCAGCCCCGTCTTCGCCACCGGCTTCGTCGCTGCCATCAATTTTTTGACCGTTATCACTTGTTACTTCCTGACGCGCCGCTGGTTCGGGCGGGAAGCTGCGCTGGTCGCGACGCTCCTTTTCGCCGTCGCGCCTTGGGCCGTGATCTACTCGCGCAAGATCTGGCACGTGGAACTGCTGCCCCCGCTCGTCATAATCTACGCGATGATGGGCTGGCATGCCTTCGTGCAAGGGCGCCGCTGGGCGCTGATAGCCCACGTCCTGGCACTGGCCGCGCTGGTACAGACCCACTTCTCCACCTACCCCTTCGTCGCCCTGACGATTCTGTGGGCCTTGATCTTCTACCGCCGCATCGACTGGAAGCTAGTCCCGCTCGCCGCCCTGCTGGGAGCGCTGACCTTCGCGCCATATTTCATCATCGACGCGCAGAACGGATGGGAGAACGTCCAGCGCCTCTGGGGCATCGCGCAAAAACCGACGCTGATGAGCGCCGATGCCGCCCGCTCGGCCTGGCTCATCACCACCGGCTGGGACCTGCAACGCATAACCGGGCCGGATCGATACCTGGATTTCGTCGCCGTGACGCCCAACCTGCGCTGGCTCTTCGCCGCCGAGGGTGGACTCGCAATCCTGGGAGTTCTGGCAGCCATAGGCCAAGCTATCCGCCAAGCACGCGCTGGCCTCGACGAGGAAACGGCCTCCGCTCTCATGGCCGCCACGTGGTTGGCCCTGCCGATCCTCATCTTGACGCGGCACAAAACGTTGGTCGCGCCCCACTATTTCACCATCACCTTCCCGGCCCAATTCATCCTCATCGGGTGGATGATGGGGAAGCTCTGGCGCTCCCTCCAGCGGCGAGCCTGGATCGCCCGTGTGCCGATGCTCGCGCTGATCATAGCGCTCGCCATCACACAAGCCTACGAGACCATCGCCGTGTTGCGCTTCGTCCGCACACACGACACACCCTGGGGCCACGGCACGCCCCTCTCCTACGAGATCCGCGCCGTCGAGACGACCGAACGCTTGCGAGAGGAGCTAGCGACGCCGGATGAAACGGAGGTGATCATCCTTTCCCAAGGGGACGAGCCCCGTCAGTACGAGATGCCAGCGGCAGCCGATGTGCTGATGCCTGCCACTCCACATCGCGCAGCGGACATCAGAACAACGCTGATCTTCCCCGCCGATCCAGCCGTCTACTGGGCGACCTATGATATGACCTATGGTGAGCGCCTGCTAGCTGAGCTCACCCCGGAACTGGCCGATGAGCGCATTTCACTACGCGAAAACACCCGCTCCTATCGCTTCTACACATGGCCGGGCGGCGAGCCGTCTTTCGCCAAGCTAGATGCGCAGGCGCTACGTGACGAAAAGGTCATACCTCAGCTCGACGGGCCTCCCACCTGGAGCAACGGAGCACAGTTGCTCGGCTACCGGATCGAGGGCGAGCTGCGCCCCGGAGAGACGATCCGCTGGACGCTGATCTGGAGGGCCACCTGCACCCTGCCCTGGGCCAAGACGATGGGCCGCCCCGGCGAGGACGCTTACTACCACTGGTTCAATCACCTGCTGAACGAAGAGGGGCAAATGCAGGCCCAGAAGGATGGGCCGAGCTTGCTTCCCGCTTACTGGCGGGCCGGCGACACCGTGCTCAACTGGTTCGACTTACAGGTATCGCCGGATGCGCCGCCCGGTACCTACACTATGCGCGTGGGGATGTACACCTATCCCGAGCTGAAAAACGTGCCAATCTGCAAGTCGCAAGTTGCAAGTTGCAAGTCGCAAGTGGATTGCGAGCCGGGAGAGGAAGAGCGGATATTGATCGAGATAGGACGCCTAGAGGAATAAGTATGTCGCGAGTTGGAAGAAACCGATTTATATCCTTGGCGCTTCTGGCGCTGCTGTGCGTAGCCTTCTATTGGGACGTGCTCCGGCTACCGGCGGATCACATCATCGCCGGGAACGATCTGACCAATATGTTCCTCCACTGGTCGCGCTTCGCCGTGGACTCGATCCGCCAAGGCCGCTTCCCGTTATGGAACCCCTATCTTTTCGCCGGCCTTCCCTTCGCGGCCAATCCCCAACCGGCCCTGTTCTATCCTCCTACCTGGTTGGCGCTGCTGATGCCGGTCACGCGGGCGCTGGGTGTGATCATCGTGCTCCATATCTGGCTGGCCGGGGCCGGGATGTATCTCTGGCTGCGCTCAGAGGGAGCGTCGGTGAGCGGCGCTTTGCTCGGCGCTGTCACCTTCGCTTTCAGCGGCTACTTCTTCGTGCGTGTCTACGCCGGGCACTTGGGCGTCATCACCACCTGCGCCTGGCTACCGCTCACACTCTGGCTCTACCATTGCGCCGACAGCGCGGGAAAACGTCAAGGCGCGAAATCCTGGAAACTGGCCGTCGTCGGGGGGCTGCCCGTCGGCCTCTCGATCCTGGCGGGGCACACGGCCTCCTTCATCTACGTCGCGCTGGGCTTGGGCGCCTACGCACTGTTTTACGCCTGGCAAAGCTGGCGCAGTGGAAGCCCCGCCTGGCCACACTTGCTGCGGCTAACACTGATGCTCGCCACGGGAACAGCCCTGGCCGCCGTGCAGATTCTCCCGCTGACGGAGCTGATGGCACGCTCGATAAGACAGGCCACGGCCAACTACGATTTCGCGGCTCGCTTCTCCTGGCCGCCCGGCTACCTGCTGACGCTGCTGGTACCCAATTTCTTCGGCGAACCGGCGCGCACCGGCTACTGGGGCGACGGGCTCTACGATGAGTTCATCATCTACGTCGGCGTGCTGCCCCTGATCCTGGCACTGCTGGGAAGCAAGCTCCGCCATCGGCTGAAGACTTTCCTGATCGGGCTGGGGCTAGGATCGCTCCTGCTGGCCTTCGGGAAGTACGGAAGCCTACATCTGCTCTTCTACCGCTTCGTGCCCTTCTTCAAAACGCTGCGAGCGCCGGCCCGGGCCGGCTTCCTCTTCACCCTGGCCGCCGCCGCCCTCTTCGGCCTGACCGTGACGGCGATCCAGGAATCCCAGCGGGAACGTGCGCGACTGCTACAACCGCTGCGCTGGTCAAGAGTGCTGGCATTTTCCGGCGGCGCGCTGGCCCTGATCGTGACCGGATTCGTAGCCTTCGCCTGGGGCCGCGAATCGCACGAAGCCGCCGGTCGGCTCTGGCACCTGGCCAATCAGACGAGCTTGTTCTTGCTCTTCTTCCTGCTCACAGCCGGCCTATTGACCGCCTGGCGTGAAATCGAAACTACCCGCCCGACAATCGCAGAACGCGCCCGACCGGCAATGTGGCTGCTGGCGCTGATATTAGTGCTCCTGGACCTCTGGACCTTCGGGAGCGGGATCGTCTCCCCGGTGGAGGCGCAGGAAAGCGCTTATTGGCGCATCGTGAAACAAGCAGTGCTTGACCTGAGCGGCCCAACGGAGTTGGGCTGGGCCGAAGGGGCCAAAGCCGAATTCACGCGCGTGCTCCCCTGGGGACTGAACGACGTGGAGCAAAACGGGGGGATGGCTTTCGGAATACAGAGCGTCTTCGGATATGATCCGCTGACCCTACAACGCTACGAGAACTTCATCACCTCGTCGAGCCCCGATCCACGCGCACGCACCTACGACCTCCTGAACGCCGGATACCTGGTTACCACAAGCCCCCAGGATTTCTCCACCGAAAGCACCGCGCTCAAAGCGCCGCAGTTGATACACGAACAAGCGGGCGTGTACGTCTACAAACGCCCAGACGCGCTCCCGCGAGCTTGGGTCGCGCCCCAGATCGAGGTGCTGGATGAGACGGCGATATTGGGCCGCATCCACGAGCCCGACTTCGACCCGCGCGAGACAGCGCTGGTGGAGACTTATCCGGAACAGGCGCCGGGTGCGGG
>CAZDYW010000187.1:0-1172 GCA_964509655.1 uncultured Anaerolineales bacterium | reverse complement strand
GCACAAGGCACGGGGCAGGCACAAGGCACGGGGCAGGCACAAGGCACTGCCCCTACAACGGGGGTGAAAATTCTGGAGGATACGGGGAATCGTTTCGAGGCGGAGGTGGACGGCGCGGGCGGCCTGTTGATCGTCAGCGCGGCCGATTACCCCGGCTGGCGGGCCTGGGTGGACGGCGAGCGGGCTCAATTGGTACGCGCCGATTATGTCCTACGCGCCGTCTATGTGCCGGCCGGCACACACCACGTCACGATGGCCTACAACCCACCGCTTTTGAAGATCGGGCTGGCGATAACGGCCTTGACCCTAGCCTGTATCATCGGCGTCGGTTCCAGAATCACATCCAGGGAAAAGCGGTAATCCAATGCGCCCCTCGACACGTGACGAGTCCCTCATCGCCCTGCTCATGGTCACCTACCTGGCCCTGGCCTTCGCCTACAGCCTGGCCTCTCCCATCTACGAGCCCACCGATGAGCTGCGGCATTTCCGCTACGTCCGCCACATCACCGTCTACCGCAGCCTGCCGGTACAGCAGCCGGACGCGCCGCGAGCGCAGAGCCATCACCCGCCGCTCTACTACGCCCTGGGCGCACTGGTCAGCTCCTGGGTACCCGTCGAGCAGGAGGTCTACTACTCGCCCCCCATCAACCCCCACTGGAGCAACAGCCACTGGGAGGTCAGCACCGACAACAAGAATCAGTACATCCACGGCCCCGAAGAAAGGCCGCCGTTTCGCGGAGTCACGCTGGCGGTCCACGTCGTGCGTTGGCTGACGATCCTCATCGGCGCGGGCGTCGTCTGGCTGACGTATGAGATCATCCGGGCACTCTCTCCACAGCGCCCCGCGATAGCGGTAGGCGGCGCGTCCATCGTCGCCTTCAATCCGCAATTCCTCCACCTGAGCAGCGCGATTAACAATGACATCGCGGCGGCCTTATGCGGCGCCGCCGTGATTCTCGCTTGCATTCGCGTGGTAAAAAACGGGCCGCATCTCCGCGACGATGTGAGATTGGGCGTCCTCTACGGGCTGGCCTTGCTGACCAAATTCAATCTGCTGGCCCTCGCGGCCCCCATCGCTCTGGCCTACATTCTATCCGCTCAGAAATACAAATCAGCCTACAACTGGCGCGCGCTGCTACGCGGCGCCCTCGTCATCCTGGGATTGGCCGCCC
>CAZDYW010000186.1:2113-5673 GCA_964509655.1 uncultured Anaerolineales bacterium | reverse complement strand
ATGGAGCTGAACATCCCGGCTGGCTCGACGGTGAAGGATCTGATCGATTTGCTGACGAAAAAGTATCCCGTTCTGGAGTCATACACGCGCTTCCTCAGCGTGGCGGTCAACCGCGCCTACGTCGGCAGGCAGACGGAGCTGCACGATGGGGATGTGGTCGCCTGCCTGCCACCGGTGGGAGGAGGCTGAGGGACATGAAGTTATTTGAGATTACGACAGAGGAACTCTCCGTCGATGAGATCGTGGCCCGCTTGGCACACCCGGCCATCGGTGGGGTGGGCGTGTTCATCGGCGTGGTGCGCGGTGAGACGGGTGGGCGGGAGACGCAGCACCTCGAATATGAGGCCTACCCGGAGATGGCTGAGGAGCAACTGGGCCAGATTGGCGCGGAGGTTCGCGAGCGCTGGCCGACGATTCGGGAGATGGCCATTGTCCACCGCATCGGGCGGCTGGAGGTCGGCGAGACCATCGTCGTCATCGCCATCTCATCGGCCCACCGCGAAGAGTTGTTCGACGCCACCCACTACGCCATCGACCGGCTGAAGGAGATCGTGCCCATCTGGAAGAAGGAGGTCTGGAAAGACGGGGCGGAGTGGAAGAGTGAAGCGGGCCGCAGGATAAACGAGGAAAACCAATAAGAAGGAGACAGGACAGAAAATGACAAAACCGATGTTGATTGTGGAGGAAGCTCAAAAGCGAGTCTTGAGCGCGTTTGAGCCATTAGGAGTGGAGCGTGCGCCGATCCTGGAGGCCAAGGGCCGCGTACTGGCCGAGGACGTTCGCGCCGAGGGGAACATCCCGCCGCACGCCAACTCTTCGATGGACGGGTACGCGGTGCGGGCCGCCGACACCACGGGCGCCGCCCCCGGACATCCCATCCGCCTGCGCGTCACCGACGATCTACCGGCGGGTTATGTCCACGAGCAGGAGGTATCCAACGGCGAGGCGATCCGCATTATGACCGGTGCGCCGATCCCACCAGGCGCTGACGCGGTCGTCAAGGTGGAGGATACGGCCAAGGCGGGGGAATTTGTGGACATCTTCGCCGCCATCGAGCCGGAGAATTATGTCCGGCCGGCCGGCGAGGATGTGCGCGAAGGGGCGCTGATCCTAGAGCGCGGCGTCCGCATCCGCCCCCAGGAGATTGGAATGTTGGCCGCGCTGGGCCGGAAGGAGGTCGCGATTGCGCGTCGCCCCCGCGTGGCGATACTCGCCACCGGGGACGAATTGGTGCCCATCGACGCGCCACTCACGCCGGGCAAGATTCGCAACGCCAACAGCTACTCCAACGCCGCTCAGGTCATCGCGCACGGCGGGGAGCCGATTCTATTGGGCATCGCCGGCGATCGGGTGGAGGAACTGACGGCGAAGATCAAGGCCGGCCTTGAACAGAAAGTTGACCTGCTCCTTACATCCGGCGGGGTCTCCGTCGGCGACTTCGATCTGGTGAAGGATGTATTGGCGAGCGAGGGCGAGATCAACTTCTGGCGGGTGCGGATGAAGCCGGGAAAGCCGCTGGCGTTCGGACACTTTAACCTCCCTCCCTGTGGGGCGGATAGAGGGGAGGAAACTGTCCCCATTTTGGGCCTTCCGGGCAATCCGGTATCGGTGATGGTCTCCTTCGAGATGTTCGTGCGCCCGGCGCTTTTGAAAATGCAAGGGATGACGGAATGGCAGCGCCCCACCGTGGACGCCACCTTGATGGACGAGATCGAGCATAAAGACGAGCGCCGCCATTATGTGCGCGTGCATCTCGCCTGGGAGGCGGGGGAGTATCGAGCTCATTTGACCGGAGCGCAGGGATCGGGCATCCTCAGCTCGATGGTCAAGGCCAATGCGCTGGCCGTCATCCCCGAAGAATGGGATCATGCCCCGGCCGGTGTGCGAGTGCAGGCGCTGATATTGGATTGACCGCCCACGCGCGACTTGACAAATCGGGCTTGAGGCATTATCATTGCCTCCATTCATTCTGAAGCGCCGAGTAGTCTGAACGGGATACCTAATGATCAACCGACCGAACAAGCGCTATTTTGCCTACCTCTACTACTATTTTACCCTACCACAAGGGCAGGCGCTTCACGGCGGGCGGAGGTCTATGAAACTGTAGTAAGTAGGCATTCCCAGGCAAGAAACGAGGACGTGGAGCGATTTGCTCCACGTCCTTTTTTTGTACCTTCCATTCGGCATCTCCCCCTCTACGTAGGGGCGGGCCTTGGGCAACCACAAGGGTTGCCCCTACAAGGTGAGGGGGAAAATCAAAAGGAGAACATGAAAACAACCATATGTCGCGCCGTTCGAGGCGCCACTTGCGCCGAGGCCAACGAGGAAGAAGCGATCCTTGCAGCAACGAAGGAACTGCTTGAGCAAATAGTCGAGCAGAACCAGATCGACCCGGCGGATGTGGTCAGCGTGATCTTTACCGCCACGCCCGATCTGGACGCGGCCTATCCCGCCCGCGCCGCCCGTCAGATGGGTTGGACACAGGTGCCCCTGCTGTGCATGCAGGAGATGACCGTCTCAGGCAGTCTACAACGCTGCATCCGCGTTCTCGTCCACTGGAACATAAACCGTTCACAGGAAGAGATACGCCACGTATATCTGGGCCAAGCCCGCGCGTTGCGCCCAGACCTAGTTTCATAGAGGAGAGAGAATGAGCAAGAAAATAGCCTTCCAGGGCATCGCCGGCGCCTATTCCGAGCAAGCGATCCGCCAGTTCTTCGGCCCAGAAATCGAAAGCGTTCCCTGCAAAACGCTGGACGATATCTTTCTGGCCGTGGAAAACGGCGATACAGAACTCGGCATGCTGCCGGTGGAAAACGCGGTCGCCGGGTCCGTGACGCGCTCCTACGAGCTTTTGATGGAGCACGACCTGCGCATCCACGCCGAGGTAATCCTGCGCGTGCGGCATATGCTGATGGCGCCGCCCGGCACTGACCTGGAGGAAGTTACACAAGCACGTTCCCATCCACAAGCGCTAGCCCAATGTCACCGCTACCTGGAACGGCACGGGATAAAACCCGAACCCGCTTTCGATACCGCCGGCAGCGCACGAGATCTGGCTGCCGAACCCAAGCCGGGCGTCGCCGCGGTCGCCAGCTCACTGGCCGCCGAACTCTATGACCTGGAGATACTGGATCCGGCCATCGAGGATTATCCATTCAATTACACCCGCTTTTTCGTTTTGACCCAGGAGAGTCCCCCACGTTCCCCACGCAGCAAGACCTCGATCATCTTCACCACACCCCACCAGCCGGGGGCGCTCTACGATTGCATGGGCGAGTTCGCCAAGCGACGCATTAACCTATCCAAGATCGAATCCCGCCCACGCCTCAACCGGCCCTGGCAGTACATCTTCTACCTGGATTTCGAGGGCCATTGCCAGGACCCGGTCTGCGAGTCGGCGATTATGGCCCTGCTGCGGCGCTCATCATTCGTCAAGTTGCTGGGCTCATATCCCGCGGCCACCACGCCGACACCTGAAAACGGCATAATGCCGTCGAAGCACTGAAACCATTTCAAGCTATGGAAATTATAAATAGGAGGAAATCAGCCATGATCAT
>CAZDYW010000186.1:0-2013 GCA_964509655.1 uncultured Anaerolineales bacterium | reverse complement strand
TGAAACCATTTCAAGCTATGGAAATTATAAATAGGAGGAAATCAGCCATGATCATCATAATGAAACAAGGCTCCACACAAGCGCAAGTCACCAACGTCACCGCCCGCATCGAGCAGTGGGGCTGCCAGGCCCATATCTCCGAAGGGGAAGAGCGCACCATCATCGGCGTCATCGGCAACGGTCGCCCGCTGGATCGGGAGCCGATTGAGCGCATGTCGGGCGTCGAGCGGACTGTGCCCATCCTGCGCCCCTTCAAACTCGCCAGTCGAGACTTCCATCCCCAAGACACGGTCGTCGATGTGAACGGCACCTCTGTCGGCGGCGACGAACTGACAATGATGGCCGGTCCCTGCTCCGTCGAGAGCCGCGAGCAAATACTGGAGACCGCCCACGCCGTCAAGGAGGCCGGCGCCAAGTTCCTGCGCGGCGGAGCCTATAAGCCGCGTACCTCGCCCTACAGCTTCCAGGGCATGGGCGAGGAGGGGCTGAAGCTGCTGGCCGAGGCCCGCGCGGAGACCGGCTTGCTGGTCATCACCGAGGTGATGGAGCCCGATCTGGTGCCGCTGGTCGCATCCTACGCTGACATCCTACAGATCGGAGCGCGAAATATGCAGAACTTCGCGCTGCTCCACGCGGTCGGAGAATCCCAGAAGCCAGCGTTGCTCAAGCGCGGCATGATGTCCACTATGGAAGAGCTGCTGATGGCCGCCGAATACATCCTCTCCCACGGCAACGAGCGCGTGATGTTATGTGAGCGTGGCATTCGCACCTTCGAGCCCTACACCCGCAACACGCTGGACATCAGCGCCGTGCCAATGCTCAAGCAACTCAGCCATCTGCCCGTCATCGTGGACCCCAGCCATAGCACGGGCAAATGGGAACTGGTCGAGCCGGTCACCCGCGCGGCAGTGGCAGCCGGGGCCGATGGGCTGATCATCGAGGTCCATCCCCACCCCGAAGAGGCGCTCTCGGACGGCGCACAATCGCTCAAGCCATCCCGCTTTACCGCGCTGATGGAGAGCCTAAAGCCCATCGCCGAGGCTGTGGGGCGGAAGATATAGTGATGAAACCGCTACCCGAAGCACAAGTGACCATCGTCGGGCTGGGGCTGATGGGCGGCTCGCTCGCCGAGGCGTTGAAGGGGAAATGTAAGCGCGTCGTCGGCGTGGCACGGCGCCCAGAGTCCATTGACAAGGCGTTGGAGCGTGACATCATCGATTGGGGCACTTCCGATCTGGCGGAGGGCGTGCGCGAGGCCGACATCGTCATCTTGGCCACACCGGTGCGCGTTATCCTGCGGCAGATCTCCCAGATCGGCCCGCTCCTGCCGGAGGGCTGCCTGCTGATGGACCTGGGCAGCACCAAGGTAAAAGTCGTTGAAGCGATGGCGGAACTGCCCGAACATGTTCAGCCGCTGGGCGGACATCCGATGTGCGGCAAGGAAAAATCGGGGCTCGCGGCGGCCGAGGCGACGATCTACGAGGGAGCCACCTTCATCCTGACTCCGCTGCCGCGCACATCGGAGGAGGCGCTTACGCTGGCCCAAGAGCTGGCGAGGGCCGCCGGCTCCGAGCCGCTGTTGCTGGAGGCGGAGCGCCAGGACTTCCTGGTGGGCACCGTCAGCCACCTGCCCTATCTGATGGCCTGCGCACTGGTCGCCACAGCCGACGCCACCACCTCGGCCGACCCGGCGGCCTGGAAGATAGTCGCCGGGGGATATCGAGATACATCCCGCGTCGCGGGGAGCGATGTCTCGATGATGATCGACATACTGCTGACGAACCGGGATGAGGTGCTGAAAGCGCTGGATGTCCTACAAGATAACCTAGAGGAGCTAACCCAACTGGTCAGCAGCGGCGACGCGGAGAAAATGCGCCCCGTTCTCAGCAAGATCCGCAACACGAGGCTGGAGATGTTCCCTTGAGAATGGCCGGCTCTCTAGGATTTCGCGCGGGGGTGTGCTTGTAGGGGCGATCCCTCCGTGGTCGCCCGTACAAAATGCATGCGGGCGGG
>CAZDYW010000185.1:0-5720 GCA_964509655.1 uncultured Anaerolineales bacterium | reverse complement strand
CCCTCTCCCTCAGAGGGAGAGGGTTAGGGTGAGGGTGACAAGCGCGAATTATCCCCAAAGACTTTTGGAACATACCACACCATCTTGATTGGCCTGAGTAGATACGACTCGAATGAAGGAGAAATTTCAATGTCTCAGCGCGAAGCTTCAGAGTCAAAGAGCGGATTGAGGGGCCTGCCCAGGAATGTCTGGGCCACCAGCCTGACCAGCTTCTTTATGGACATCTCCAGCGAGATGGTGATCAACATCTTGCCGCTGTTTCTCTCCGGTGTGCTGGGGGTGAAGACGAACATCATTGGCCTGATCGAGGGGGTGGCGGAGTCGACCGCCAGTTTGCTCAAGGTCTTCTCCGGTTGGCTTTCGGATAAGCTGCGGGCTCGCAAGTGGCTGGCGGTGGGTGGCTATGGCTTGGCCGCCCTTGCCAAGCCCTTCTTCTACTTCGCCAATTCCTGGCTGGCGGTGGCCGGTGTGCGTTGGGCCGACCGGGTGGGTAAGGGTATCCGCACTTCGCCGCGCGACGCGCTGGTGGCCGATTCCATCTCGGAGGATCGGCGCGGGCTGGCCTTCGGATTCCACCGCGCCGCCGACACGGGAGGTGCTGTCCTGGGCTTGCTGATCGCTCTGGCGGTGGTCTGGCTGGCCCAACGCGGCGCGGGTGATTTGAGCCGCTCGACCTTCCAGACGGTGGTGCTGATCAGCCTGGCTCCGGCCTTTCTCGCCGTCCTCTCCCTCGCTATCGGCGCACAAGACGTGCCGGTGAAGGAGACACGGGAGGCCCCACATATCTCCTTCCGGGGGCTGGGGAAGCGCTTCGCGCTCTTTATGCTCATCGTCGGCGTCTTCGATCTGGGGAACTCGGCCGACGCTTTCCTGGTGCTGCGGGCGAAGGAGCGGGGGTTGAGCATCATCGGCGTGCTGGGGATGCTGATCACATTCAACCTGATCTACGCCCTGGTCTCGACGCCGGCCGGGTCGCTCTCCGACCGCATCGACCGGCGCTTAGTCATCATCGGCGGCTGGCTGGTCTACGCCGCGATCTACCTCGGCTTCGCGCTGGCGGGTCAGGGCTGGCATGTCTGGGCGCTCTATGCGCTATACGGTTTGTACTACGGACTTGCTTACGGAACGACCAAAGCGATGGTGGCCGATATTGTGCCGGTTGAGCTGCGCGGCACGGCCTATGGAACTTACAATGCTGTCTTGGGTTTGCTGGACTTTCCGGCCTCGCTGATCGCCGGTGTGTTGTGGCAGGGTGTGGGTGCTTGGGGTGGATTCGGGGCATCCGCGCCATTTTTCTTCGGCGCGGCTATGGCGCTCGCCGCTGCTGTGCTGATGGCCTTGGTGATGCCGGTGGATTAGGGGATTCGGTTGAGCTGGGAGTTGGGCAGGATGGAAGCTGAGCGGGCACAAGGCCTGCACCTACATTGTTACAATTGGATTTCGCGCTGTTCGGGGTGGCACTCGGCCTGGATCTGGCGATCCAGCGGGGGCGGGTGAAGGATGCCATTACCTATTTTGATGGTCAAAAATCATCATCAACTCTGGCAAGTGTAGAGCTTCTTCTGATTATTTTCCGTTGACTTTTGTCGTTTAATGTGCTAAGATAACAATGCTTATACTTGTCGGATTAGACGCCCTTATCCCCCTCATAGTGCGGTTCGGCGGTGCGTTTTTATTTTTTTATATTATGTTCTCGTAAAGCGATCTAGTGCGTAAAAACGAGAGCCGCGCTACGGCTAATCTTGCGAAAGTCCTGCTGTGACGCCAATGATGATGATTCTTCGGTCAAAGCTGCTGTTCTGAGCTCCAGAAGCTGTTGTATTAAGCTTTCGCAAAATCATTGCCGATTATAAACATACCCTGATGGGGTGTCTTCTGACAGGTGAGGCCATTATCGGCGCTCGCCTGTTTTCATTTTTAGACTCGCTTATTCGGTCTTATCAGGAGGAACCATTGTGAGTGCGGAATTTATCTCTCGTATCGCAGGTATGATCGCGGCAGCTGTGGGAAGTGTCTTTCTGGGAATTTATGTGGCGGGCCAGTTTGATGTGCCAGCCTATCAATACGCCGTGATCTTCTCACTCATCGGCGCACTGGCAGGTCTAGTGCTCACCCCTTACTTGACCGTGCGGCCATTCATTGCTTTGCGCAAACGCATCCGGCAGGCACCGACGCAGCAGTTGCTGGCCGCCATCATCGGTATGGTCATGGGACTGATTGTGGCCGCTTTGCTTGCGTTGCCACTCTCCTTGCTCCCCTCTCCCTTTAGGCAAATTTTACCCTTCGTTGCCGTGCTTCTCTTCGGCTACCTGGGTATCATGGTGATGATCACCCGCCAGCACGACATCTTCAACCTCATACGCGGGCGACGAGGGGAACGCGGCGAGACCCCAGAAATGACCCACAGGGGAAGCCAGGTACTGCTGGACACCAGCGTCATCATCGACGGACGCATCGCGGACATCAGCCGCACGGGTTTCATCGAGGGGGAGATGTTGGTGCCGCGCTTCGTGCTCAACGAGCTCCAGCACATCGCCGATTCGTCAGACGCGCTGCGCAGACGCCGCGGACGACGTGGGTTGGATATGCTGCGCCGCTTGCAAAGCGATTCTGTCACACCGGTGCGAATCACCGACATGGACGTCGAGGGGGTCCACGAGGTGGACGACAAATTAGTCCTTTTAGCCAAGCGCTTGAAAAGCCCTATCTTGACCAACGATTATAACCTCAACCGCGTGGCGCAGTTGCAGGGCGTGCGGGTGCTCAACATCAACGAACTCGCCAACGCCGTCAAAGCCCTTTTTCTCCCCGGCGAATCGCTCAATGTCAAGATCATCCAGGAGGGAAAGGAGACCGGTCAGGGCGTTGGATACCTGGACGACGGCACCATGGTCGTGGTGGAGGATGGAAAGCCCTACATCGGCCACGAGATTGAGGTCGTGGTGACCAAGGTTTTGCAAACCGCCGCCGGTCGCATGCTATTCGCCCGCTTGGAGTAGGGGCTGGCCTTGTGCCTGCCCAGCCTTATTAGGAGTTGGAATTATGGGATTGAAAATCTTTAACTATTTGAGCCGTGAGAAGGAGCCCTTCGAACCCCTGGCCGAGGGACACGTCGGAATGTATGTCTGTGGCCCCACGGTTTACGATCACGCCCACCTGGGCCACGCCAAAACTTACGTGGCGATGGACGTGGTGGTGCGCTACTTGCGCTACCTGGATTACAAGGTCCGCTACGTCCAAAACATCACCGACGTGGGACACATCCTGGATAGCGGCGAGGATCGAATTTTGCGGAAGGCACGCCTGGAGCGCGTTGAGCCGATGGAATTGGCGGAGACCTACGCCCGCTCTTACTTCGAGGATATGGACGCGCTGGGCGTGACCAGGCCCGACATCTCACCCCGCGCCAGCGGTCACGTGCCGGAGCAAATCGAAATCGTCAAGACCCTGTTGGAGAAGGGATACGCCTACAAGACCGAGGGCGGCGATGTCTATTTTTCGGTGAGAGAGTTTGACGAGTACGGTAAGCTTTCCGGACGCAAGGTCGAGGATCTGGAGGCCGGCGCCCGTGTGGCAGTGCGCGAGGAGAAAGAACATCCGGCCGATTTCGCGCTCTGGAAGCACGCCGAGCCGGCGCACATCCTGCGCTGGCCCTCGCCCTGGGGCTGGGGGTATCCCGGCTGGCATATCGAATGCACGGCTATGTCGACCAAGTACCTCGGCGAGACCTTCGACATTCACGGCGGCGGGCTGGATAATATCTTCCCCCACAACGAATGTGAGATCGCCCAGTCGGAGGCCGCCACGGGGGAGACCTTCGCCCGCTATTGGATTCTGGCCGGCTCCCTCACCGTCGATGGCGTCAAGATGAGCAAGAGCCTGGGTAATTTTATCACCATCAAGGATGCGCTTGAGCGCTACACCCCGGAGGCAATCCGCTTCTTCGTACTCTCCAGCCACTACCGCAGCCCGGTTGATTTCACCCAGGAGGCGATCCAGGCCGCCGAGCGCGGCATCGGGCGGCTGCATAACACCGTGCGCACGCTGCGCTCGCGCCTGCAAGAAACTCCCTCTCCCCCAGGGGGAGAGGGCGGTGAGGGGAAAACGGCAGAGGTGAGGGGAAAAAGACTCCCTCTCCCCCAGGGGGAGAGGGCAGGGGTGAGGGGGAAAATCGACCTCGAAGCCCACCGCGCTGCCTTCGAGAAAGCGATGAACGACGACTTCAACACCCCCCAGGCCATCGCGGCCCTTTTCGATCTCAATCGGGAGGTCAACACCTTGTTGACCGAGGACAAATCTCTGGGGCGAGAGATTCTGGAGGCGATAGATCAACTTTACCACGAACTGGGCACACAAGTTCTGGGCATCATCCCCGGAGACATGGCCCAGGAGGTCGGCGGCGAGCTGGTCGAGGGACTGATGGACATCCTCCTCGACATTCGCGAGCGCTACCGCGCAGCCAAGGAGTGGGAGCGTGCCGACGCATTGCGCGATCAATTGGCGCAACTGGGCGTCGCGCTGGACGATAGACCCGAAGGAACAACCTGGCGATTGGAGCATACCACAAAATGAGAGAGACGCTTTATGGTCGTAACGCGGTTCACGAGACATTGCGGGCCGGGAGGCGCCATTTCTACAAACTCACGCTGGCCGAGGGCATTCGACAGACGACCACGGTCGATCAGATCCTCTACCTGGCCGAGCAGGCCAAAGTGCCGGTAGCTCACGTCGACCGGCGCGGCCTGGATCGGTTTGGCAACTTCACCCACCAGGGCGTGGTTTTGGAAGCCAGCGAGTATCCCTACAGCTCGCTTGAGGAGATTATGCCCGCCTCCGATTCGCAAGACGAGGCCCCGCTTTTCCTATTGCTCGATTTGCTGAAAGACCCACACAACGTAGGAAGTTTGTTGCGCAGCGCCGAAGCGGTCGGTGTGCAGGGTGTGGTGATCCAGCAGCGGCGGGCGGTGGACATCACACCGACGGTGGTCCACACCTCGGTCGGCGCGGTTGAGCACCTCAAGATTGCCCAGGTGACCAACCTGGTGCGCGCGATGGAATGGCTCAAGGATCAGCGCGTGTGGGTAGCGGGGCTGGAAGCGGTGCGCGGCGCCCAGCCCTACGACGAGGCCGACCTGAGCGGAGCGCTGGCGCTGGTGGTGGGCAGCGAGGGAAAGGGCATGCGGCGGCTGGTGCGAGAACGCTGCGACTTCCTTGTCGATCTGCCCATGCACGGGCAAGTGGCCTCGCTCAACGCATCGGTGGCTGGCTCCGTGGTGCTATACGAAGCGCTGCGTCAGCGCCGCGCGGCGCAGGCTAACAAGTAGCGAGGATATAGCTTTGAACACAAAGGCGCCCGAATATCATCCCGTCACGCCGACCATCGCGGATGAACTGCGCGGCATCGTCGGCATGCCCCACGTGCTCTACGATGACCCGACCGCGATGCAGGACTACGCCCACGACGAGGTGGCTGGCGAAGAGTACGCCCACATGCCAGAGGCGGTGGTCAAGCCGCGCACCGCCGAGGAGGTCTCGCAAATCATAAAGCTCGCCAACCGCGAGCGGGTACCGGTCACGCCACGTGGCGCTGGATCGGGGCTTTCCTGCGGCGCGACGCCGATCCAGGGCGGGATCGTGCTCTCGGTGGAGCGCATGAACCGCATCCTGGAGATCGACCGCGAGAATATGGTCGTCGTGGTCGAGCCGGGCGTGGTGACCAA
>CAZDYW010000184.1:0-5812 GCA_964509655.1 uncultured Anaerolineales bacterium | reverse complement strand
TCCGCCGCAGAGCTGGCCGAGCGCCTCACGCTCGCCGGCCTGGAGGTGGAGACCATCGAATACATCGGCCTGCCACAGGCCGATCTGCCCTGGGACCCCGACAAAATCGTCGTCGGGGAAGTGCGTGCCGTGCATCCGCATCCCAACGCCGACCGTCTAGTCCTGGTCGAGGTGGGGTACGGCGGGCCAGAAGCCGAGGTCGTCGTCACCGGCGCCCCCAGCTTGCTGGAGCGTCAGGGCGAAAGCGACCTGCATCTCAAAGTGGCCTTCGCGATGGAGGGCTCCCGGCTCTACGACGGTCACGCCGAGGGGCAAAGCTTGATAACGCTGCGCCAGGTCAAAATCCGTGGCGTCTCATCCCGCGCGATGGTCTGCTCGGAGAAGGAGCTGGGCCTTTCCGAGGAACAGGTGGACATCATCTATCTGCCCGACGACGCCCCGCTGGGCCAGCCGCTGGCCGAGTATATGGGCGACGCGGTGCTGGAGTTCGACATCAAGGGGCCATTCGCCCATCTGAACTCAGTCATCGGCGTCGCGCGTGAGGCTGCGGCCCTGCTCGACCAGTCGCTCGACCGTGGCGCATTGGAGGAATTGGAGCGCCATTCGGTGGAGTTGGCGCCCGATCCGGACTTCATCGATCTGGAGATTGCCGACCCCGATCTGTGTCCACGCTACTCGGCCGCTTTCATCACCGGAGTGACAATCAAGCCGTCTCCCTTCTGGATGCAGCAGCGCCTGCGACGCGCTGGCGTCCGCCCGATCAACAACATCGTGGACATCACCAACTACGTTATGCTGGAATTGGGGCAGCCGCTCCACGCCTTCGATTACCACATCCTGCGGGCGCGACCGGGCGAGGAGACCCCGGCCATTATCGTGCGCCGCGCCGAGGAGGGCGAGCAGATGAAGACGCTCGATGATGTGCCGCGCACTTTCGACGATGAGATGCTGCTCATCACCGACGGCGGCGGCCCGGTGGCTGTGGCCGGCGTGATGGGCGGTCAGGAGAGCGAGGTCACCGACGATACGACCGATGTCCTGCTGGAAGCGGCGAACTTCAATTTCCTCAATGTGCGGCGCACATCCCGCAAGCTGGGGCTGACCACAGAGTCGGGCCAGCGCTTCGGGCGCCAGGTGGACCCAGAACTGACCGTGAAGGCAGCGGCACGGGCGGCCTATCTGATGGCCGAGCTCGCCGGCGGGAAAGTCGTGCCTGTGATGGGCGACCTTTACCCCGGTCAAGAGCCGCAGACCGTGGTGGATTTCGATCCCTCCCACGCCGAGCGCATTTTGGGCATTGAGATACCCGACGATGAAATCATCCGCATCCTGGAGTCCTTGGAGTTCCAGGTGGAACCGGCAACTGACAAGATTGGTTCAATCTCAATCCGTGTTCCATCCCACCGGCGCGACGTGACCCGTTCCATCGATCTGGTCGAGGAAGTGGGGCGCATCTGGGGCTATGACCGTTTCCCAAGAACCGTGATGCGCGACGAGCTCCCGCCGCAGCGCGTCAACCGCCGCCTGGAAGGTGCAGAGAAGGTGCGCGATCTGTTGACCGGCTGTGGGCTGGACGAGGTGATCACCTATTCACTCGTCAACCTGGAGGATGAGGCCAAACTGACCCCGGGCGGTGCGCCTCCGGACCCCGAAGATTACCTGCACGTGATGAATCCGCTCTCGGCTGAGGTGGACACCTTGCGGCAGACATTGTTGCCCTCGCTACTCCACACTGTGCGCCAGAACCTGCGCTTCCTGGATCGTGTTTCCATCTTCGAGGTCGGACAGGTCTTCTTGCCCAAGGAAGATCAGTCACGGCCCCAGATTCTGCCAGAAGAGCCGCGCCGGTTAGGTATTGTGATGACCGGCCCGCGCGAGGAACGCTCGTGGCTGGAGGGACAAGATCGCTCCACGGTCGATTTCTACGATCTCAAGGGCGTGGTGGAGACGCTGCTGGCCCGCTTGGGGCTCGATGGATCATTCCAGAGACATAAGCACCCGACCTTCCACCCCGGACGGTGCGCCGAGGTGAGCGTGAACGGCGAGGCGGTGGGTGTGATGGGCGAACTCCATCCGCTGGTGTGCGAGGCATTCGGGCTGCCGGAGCAGCCCGTCTGTGCCCTGGAGTTGGACCTGGACGCGCTGCTCGCTCCTTGGGGCCGAGCGCAGGAGATGGCGCCGATTTCGGCCCATCCGCCCGTTTACGAGGATTTGGCCATCGTCGTGTCTGAGGACATTCCGGCGGTGCGCGTGCGCGACCTTATCTTGCGGACCGGCGCGCCGCTTTTGAAATCCGTCGCGCTTTTCGACGTCTACCGAGGTGAACAAGTGGGCGCGGGCAAGAAGAGCCTGGCCTATCGCCTCACCTACCAGGCCGATGATCGCACGCTGACCGATGGCGAGGTGGCGGAGGTGCGCGCGGCGATCGTGCGGCATCTGGAGCGAGAGCTTGGGGCCGTGCTGCGAGGCTAGGCGTTGGGAGCGCCGTCATCTTGGCGGCATACCAGAGGCGCTACCCCGTTGCCGATATGATCGAATCTAGGCTTATCTCCACTGCGAGTGGGTCGCTTGACAAGCTGCTGGCACCCCACGTCAGAACCGGGGCGCTGATGTTGATCTTGGCCCTCCTCGTCGGCCTGCTGCTGATTCGCCTCTCCCCGCTGGAGGGGCTGCTGCTCGTCGGAGGAAGCGCCGTCGTCATCGGTGCACTGATCGAGCCACTGATCGGGCTGGCGGCAGCCCTCTTCCTCGGCCCACTGAAGGCCTACCTCAGCGCCGAGGTGGGTCAAGTGCCGGCCCAGATCGCCCACGTCTTCATCGCCCTGGCGCTGGCTAGTTGGTTGGCACATGGCCTGGCCCGCCGAGAGGTGCGCTTTCCCCATTCCCCTCTGCTCCTGCCGCTGCTGGCATTCTTCGGCGTTGCGCTGCTTTCCCTCTGGGACGCCGTCGGGTTGCTCGCCTACGGCGCTCCTGAACTGCTCAAATGGGCGCAGGTCATTCTGCTCCTGATCTTCATCAGCGATCACCTGGGGGCGGAAAGAGATTCCCCTTCCGCGAAGCTCTCCTGGGCGGTGGGAGCTTTGTTGCTGAGCGGACTGTTCCAGGCTTGTGTGGGAATCTGGCAATTCGGGCTGCGCGGCGAGGGGCCGGAGCACTTCGCCATAGCGTCAGTTCTGGGCGGCGACTTCTATCGCGCCTACGGGACGTTTGAGCAGCCCAACCCCTACGCGGGCTTCCTGGGCCTGATGCTGCCCTTGGCCCTGGGTTCTCTATGGGGCGCGGTGACCAGATCGGTTCAATCTCATAGATTGAACCAATCTTCTGTTTACGCCGCCGCCGCCGCGCTCGCGATGCTCGCCGCTTTGGGCATGTCCTGGAGCCGGGGGGCGTGGCTGGGATTCGGCGCTGCGCTTCTGGCGATGGCCTTTGCCCTGCCGCGCAAGGCGGGATGGCGCATCTTATTGGTGGTCACCCTCATCGCTGGCGCGGGCGGAATCTATGCCAGCGGCCTCTTGCCCGCGTCCATCACGGCCCGCCTGACCGGTTTCATCCAGGACTTGCGCACGGATAAGCTGGGCCTCTTGGAGGATGTGCGCGGCGTGCCCATCAACGATTCCAACTACGCCGTCATCGAGCGTCTGGCCCATTGGCAAACGGCTCTGTCGATGTTCCGCTATAATTTCTGGACCGGCGTTGGCTTCGGCTGTTATGAGCCTAACTACCCAAGTTTCGCGCTCATCAATTGGCCCATCGCGCTGGGCCACGCCCACAACTATTACCTGAACCTTCTCGCCGAGATCGGCCTCGTCGGGCTAACGGCTTATCTAGCCCTTTGGGCCGTGATTTTCTGGCAAACCTGGGGCGTGATTCGCCGCGCACGCGGCTTCCCGCGTGGGATCGCCGTCGGGCTGCTGGGCACCTGGACTCACCTCAGCGTCCATCATCTCCTCGACAACCTTTACGTCAACAACGTCCATTTGCACTTCGGCGTGCTGCTGGGGATATTGGCCTGGCTGGTGCGCTCTTGCTCTCACACCCAGTCCAGTTTATAATTACGGAGCTATGGAAAAAACCTCGACCTTACCCGCCCGTCTCATCGACAAGGCGCAAGCCAACCGCAAGGAGATCGGTCGGTTTCTCAAGTTCTCCGTCGTCGGCCTGATCGGGGCCGTGATCGACTTCGGCACGCTCAACCTACTGGTGCAGTTGGCCGGTTTCCCCAAGGTGCTGGCTAACACCTGCTCCTTCACCGCCGCCGTCATCAGCAACTTCATCTGGAATCGACTGTGGGTTTATCCGGAGACGCGCGGAGAGCCACTGACCAAGCAGTTCATCCAGTTCGTCCTCGTGAACGTGGCCGGGCTGGCGATCAACACCGCCATCTTCTACAGCTCCGACCGTTGGCTCCTGGGGGAGGCTGGCCTGCTGGCCGGCCCTGCCGGAGCGTTGGCCGCGACCATCCACATGGCCCACTTCGACTTCGCCTACAACAGCGCCAAGATCATCGCCACCGCCGTGGTGCTGTTCTGGAACTTCTTCGTCAACCGGCTATGGACTTTCAGCCACATCGAGTGAACTCCCAATGCGCATCGGCATAGACTACACATCCGCCGTCCGTCAACGGGCCGGTATCGGGCGCTACACCCGCGAGATGGTGAGCGCGCTCCTGGCGCTGGAGAGCCCGCATCATTACACCCTCTTCGCTGCCACCGGTGGCCTGTCGCGCGAGAGCCTGCAATCTGCAATCCGCAATCTGCAATCTGCAATCCGCAATTCTCCATTCTCCATTCTCCATTCTCCATTCTCCATTCGCACTCTGCCCCTCAGCGATGATTGGCTGGCCCGTCTCTGGCACCGCTTGCGCTTGCCCATTCCGGTCGAGCTCTTCACCGGCCCGCTCGATATTTTCTACTCGCCCGACTTCGTGCTGCCGCCGGTGCTTCGCGCCACGCGCACCATGCTGACCGTTCATGATCTCTCATTTATGCGCCATCCCGAGGCTTTCGTTTCCCCGTTGCGCCGCTACCTGGGGCGCGTCGTACCCCGCTCCATCGAGCGCAGTGACCGCGTGCTGGCCGATTCGGCTCACACTCGATCCGATCTGATCACGCTCTTCGGCGTGCCGCCCGAAAAAGTGGAGGTGCTCTACAGCGGCGTCGATTCCCGCTTCTCTCCCCAGCCGGAGACGGGGGAGCGGGACCATTTGCGCGAGCGGTACGGGATCGGTGCGCGGCCCTACGTGCTCAGCGTCGGCACGCTCCAGCCGCGTAAAAACTTCGTGCGCTTGATTCGTGCCTTTGCCCGCCTGAATGACAGATTGAACCAATCTGCCTTCGATCTGCAGCTCGTCATCGCCGGGGGGAAGGGTTGGCTCTACGAGGAGATTTTCGCCGAGGCGGGGAGACATGAGAGCGTGCGCTTGATCGGCTTCGTGGATGACGCCGATCTGCCCGCCCTCTATCGCAACGCGGCATTGTTGGCCTTCCCGTCCCTGTACGAGGGATTCGGCCTGCCGGTGCTGGAGGCGATGGCCTGTGGCACGCCCGTCGTCTGTTCGAGCAAGTCATCGTTGCCGGAGGTGGCGGGTGAGGCCGGGCTGCTGGTGGACCCGCTCGACGTCGACGCGTTGAGCGAGGCTATGGCCCGTGTCCTGGAGGATAAAACCCTGCGAGAGGAGATGGTCGCGCGTGGTTATGCCCAAGCGGCGCAGTTCACCTGGGAGCGGGCGGCGCATCAGCTTTTGCGAATGATGAATGTTGAATGATGAATAGCGAATTGGGAAGCAAACGAAGCGGCGCGAGTTGCGCACTAG
>CAZDYW010000183.1:3883-5824 GCA_964509655.1 uncultured Anaerolineales bacterium | reverse complement strand
TTCTACAGCTCCAAGTATATCACCTCTGTGCAGTGGGAGCAATGGGTATTTGGCAAAAGGCAAGTTGCCCCATTCCCCTCTCCGTGCTACAATTATTTCTGGAGGTGATTTAATGGCTCTTCAACACTTGACGTTGACTGAAGCTCAGAGGAGACTCGACGTTCTCGTCAACCAGTCCCGGCAAGCCAGCCGCTCCATCTTGATCACTACTGACGACGGAGAATCTTTGGCCTGGCTAGCACCAACGCCGGATCCGAGTGAGTTTAAGCGTAATCGGCAGAATGCCGTCCTCAACGCCCACTTGAGCTTGCTAGACGAAGTGCTCCAGATGCTCGCCGATGGTATGGCTATCCCTGATACCCTCACTTTGCTTCGCGATCAATTGGACGCCCTTTACCGAGCGGCGGTAGAAAGCCGCCCTCTCTTTCGCCAGATCGTGCTACTCTCTCGCTTGGCCGTGGAAAGCGTAAGCGACGGTTCCCTTCAACCAGACCAAGTTTCGGCGCTGCGCTTCGGGATGGAGTTATTGCGGAAGCCGGTCGTGACAGAGGAGGATTTGCGGCAGTACAATCGCCGCTTGATGGACAGTTGTCTTCAGCCCGACATCTCCTTCGACGAAACTTTGCTAAGTCAGTATGTAGACGAGACTTGAGCAAATGCCTCCAGGCGAAAGCAAGCATCCATCCCTCTTCCTGGATACCTCGATTCAGATCCAGCGCATTTTGGCCCCGTCGGTCCCAGCTATTGGCGCAGTCAACCGGAACGCCATAACTAGCAGTTACGTGTTGATGGAGTACCAACGCTCTCTGGTCGCTGACTTTGCTCACGTTCAGCGGCAATTCATCGCTGCCAGCACACTACGGGAAGCGTTGACTTGGATTGTCTCCGGCGGTCACTCCTTTCGACCCCGTTCGCTAGCTCGCTGTATACAAATCGCGGCTCTAGCCCTGGGAGAGCAGTCTACCACTTCGCTCACGCTGGCGCGGGACATCCTGGATATTTACCTCCGCTCAACACTGCTCGACCGTTTTCATCACAACGTTTCGCTACTCCCCGACCATATCGGTTGTGATCTCGTAGCAACCGGCATCCGACGTCGCCCCGATGGCACTTACACTGTCGCCGATGCTTGCCGCCAAGAAAACGCTATCTGTCGCCTGCCCGAATTTCTGGCCGAGCATAAGGATGAATTGCACACAGTCGCAAGCTACCTCGCTGCTCATCCCAACGTCATCAAGCAACAGCCCCGCGTTGAACGTCTGTTGAAAGCCGTTTTGTCCGACCCCCGTGCTGCGCTTGGTCAAGCATCCTGCTGGCCTTTGGGCGATGTCATTATCGCCATACAGGTACCGCTCGACGCTGCCTTATGGACGCTTGACTCCGACTTTGAGCCGCTGGCAGCAGCGCTGGGGTTGCGGATGCATAAGTAGATAAGTACCATCCCCCCTCACCCCGGCCGAGCAGAATCCCCTCTCCCTACAAGGGAGAGGGTTAGGGTGAGGGTTAGTCGCGCACTACCATTGGCAGATAAACCCGCCAACCGGCGTCGATGGTGATGGTGTGAGACGTGACGACGCTGCCGTCGGCGTTCTCGGCCGTGACGGTGATGGCCTTGGAACCGCCGGTAGTCCAGGTGAAAGCAGCGGTGCTCTTCACACTCTCCCTCGCCTCTACCACCGGTGACTGGTCGGTCGCCTGCCAGGTATAGGTGATGGGCAAATTGATCGTGCCCGTGGTCGGGAAGTTGGCAGTGGCGGTGAAAGTGTAGGACGCGCCGACCACGCCCGTGTCCGCAGCCTCATCCCCGATCACGACGCGCGTCAGCGGTGTCAGGGGCGGCGGGCTGCTGTCGCTCGGCGGCTCGCCAGCGCCAACCGGTGAGCTTCGCCAGGACTTGTATCCCAGTACGCTTGCGGATGACTGCGAGGCCATGGCCGCTGC
>CAZDYW010000183.1:0-3783 GCA_964509655.1 uncultured Anaerolineales bacterium | reverse complement strand
TCCAGTTGATACTGGGCCGAGGTGTAGCCATAGACCTCGACCTGGTAAACCCCGGCCACCGGCGCCGTGATGGTCTGGCTATCTACCAGATCGCCCTCCTGATTGCTCACCCAGGGCGGGCGCCCCTCCTCCCAGTCCGGCGGCCAGATGTAGAGGTCGGGATCGCCCGAATCCGGCGTCAGGGTGACCTGGAGCTCCTCGCCGACAGCCAGCGTGTGCCGGTAGATGCGCACCTGGTCGCGCCCCACACTCTCGGTCGGCGGCATATAATTGACGTACTGCTGGTAAGGGTAGTGGGAGATGTTCCCCGCCGCGTCCTTGACCCAGGCCTGGATGTAGTGGATGCCGCCCACCGGCGTGAGCGTCCAGTCGTGGTCGGAATGGTTCAGGGTGTAGTTCAGCCAGTTGCTGTCCTGCACCGGCACCCACAGCCGCGCGCCCTGGTTGTACTCGAACTCGATGTAGCGGATTTCCGCCACGCCGCTGCCTCCCTCATCCGTGGCCGTCGCGGATAGCAGCACCTCGGTCGTGGTCACCACCTGACCGCTCTCGCCATCAATCGTCAGCCCGTCCACGTGAGGCGCCTGCGTGTCGCCCGTCGCGGGCAGCACATCCATCGTGCGCGTGACCGTGTTGTTGGCCCGCGTCGACTCCGGCACGGTCTGGTCGGGGTCGATGGTGGCCGTCACCGTGTAGACCCCCTCCACCGGCGGCGTGTAGGGAACGTAGCTGGTGTTCACCTGACCGTCCACGGCGAGGAGCGGGATCAGCGTGTCGCTGATGACCGTGCCGTTGACCGAGAAGCGCACCTTCAGGTCGATGAGCAGGTCGGCGCCGCCCCGGCGATGGACGACCAGGCCCAGGTTCATCGGCTCGCCCGCGTGAGGCGTCGGCGGGTCTCGCCAAAGCTCATCGCTCTGGGCGTAGAGATCCTCCTGGGGGGCCAGCACGGTGAAGGCTTCCGCCAACTCCCCCGGCGTGCCGCCGGAGTAGCTGGCCGTCAGGTCATACGTGCCGGGGGAGAGCTCGCCTCCCGGCAGCGTCGCCAGGACGTGGGTGCCGTTGATGACCTTGACGTTTTCCAGACCCGCCGGGCCGACGGTCAGGGAGAGCCCCTCCGCGAAGTTGAAGCCATAGAGGTGCAGGTCCGTGGACACGTCGCCATATCCCTGGGTCGGGACGATTTCGCGGGGCTCGGGCTGGGCGGGTTGGACGGTGAAGGCATTCTCCAGGCGACCGCTCTTGCCGCCGGGGTTGGTCAACTGGAGGCAATAGTCGCCGGGGTCCAGGTTGGCCTGGACGACGGCGTAGAGCTTCTGGGAGCCCACCCAGGACGTGTCCAGCAGTTGCGTGCAGTCGTCGCTGCAAGCGCCGCCCCGATAGAGGCACAGCTCCGCCATCGTGGGGAAGACGAACTGCGTGCCGCTGATGACCACGTTCGTGTTGGCGTCGTTGAGGCCCGAGTCGGGCGAGATGGCGAAGGGCAGCGGCGGGTCGCCCGTGGGCGGCTGTGTCCCGGCCTGGACCATCAGCTGATAGGTGGTCTGGTTGGGGTCTGGATTCTGCGCGTTGTTGGTCAGCTTCAAATAGTATGTTCCGCTGGTAGGCGCCACAAAGTCCACGCGCGCGGTGGTGCCGAACGGCGGCGCGAAGTTGCAGGAATCGCTGAGCTCGATGTTGGGGTCGGCGTCGTCGCCGGTGCCCGCTGCGGTGATGGTGTAGCTCACGCCCTGCGTGACCTCGAACTGCACATAGTCGGTGTCGGTCACGGGAACGAAGCTGCGCACCTGCGGCGTGCCGTCGGTGGAGATGGACCTGGCCTCGCCGCAGTCGTCGTCCGGCTCGTAGTCGTCCGCGCCGGGCACGACCGGCGTCTCCGGATCGACGCACAGGTAGATCACGCTCATATTGTTCGTCTCGTCGCTCTCTGGGATACCCTCGTTAGGATCGGCCCAGGCGTAGAGCACGTGATGACAGCCGGGGGAAGTGAAGGTATAACCGGCGAGTTCGACGTTGGCGGTGGCCCCTGGTGGAAAATCCATCACCACAAATGTTGTCTTCGAGTATGGCGTCGTGGAAGTCGGCGGCTGATCGGGCGGGTCGACATAGAGATTGACTCGCCAGCCGGGACCTTCGCCCGCCCCGGCGTTGCGCACCTGGATGGTGATCGTGACCGGCTCGTTGACGCGCGGACGCTCCGGCGTCATCGTGAAATCGTCCAGGACCAGGTCGGGCAGCGCCTGGCCCGGAGACCGGGGGGCGGATCGGTTCGCGGGAGGTTCTCCCGCTATGCTCGTGCGGGGGCCGTTCGGCTGGCCGCCAAACAGGACGAGGCCCGTCGTCAACAGAACTCCGAAGATCAGAATGAGAATTTTCGCCTTTTTCATCTTGTCCCTCCTATCTTTGTCTGAAATTTCTATTTTCCCGCTCCCGCCGGTTGCACGCAATCCAGGCCGACTTACTCACTCTGGATCTGGCGATCCAGAGCTATCTCCGCCGGATTTGGCAATCCAGCGGGAGCGGCGTAGGTAGACTATTTATTTCTATGTCCCTGGTTCGATAATGTTATCACTATCATAGCTGCCAACTTCGGTAGTTGAATGTACGAATACTCTCCTCAAGCGTCGTTTTTGGCAACCATCGAACAACCAAACGACCAGACCCCCGGACGAAGGCCTGGTCGTTTGGTATGGCGAGCCGACTACGGCTGAATCTTCAGCCTGAACGTCTGCGCCTCTGTTTATTCGAGAGGTGGACGGATCAGGATGTCGAAAAACTCGGCATCATCTACAATTTGCACTGCGTCGTACTGACCAAGCCTCAACAGATCGTTATCACGGGAGACGATGTATCTGGCTCCCCCTTCAACGGCACATTCTACAAACTTGTTATCGTCAGAGTCGCCTGGGACGGCGTTCAAGGTGCGAGTAGGAGTGATGACCTCAGAACTCTCTCCAATGCGACAGAGCCATTCATAAGCCTCCTCGTCGGAGAGGCCGAAGTACTCTCGTAGGACACGGGTGATCTCGGCCAATATAGCCAGCGAAAGCACCGAGGTGAAAGCCCTCCGCTCCGCGAACTTCCGAATGCGATAGGGCTTACCTCGCCATAGAATACTTGCCACCCAGATGTTGGTATCAAGAACAGAACGCAGTGTCATTGTGCTTGCCTGACTTCCGCAACTGCGCGTTGCACCAGCGCCATAAACTCTTCCTCAGAAAGCGAATCGTAGTCCAAGGCGATAAGATCGTCCTCTTGCGCTTCGACCCACTCGCGCAAGCGTGCCTCAGTACGGCGCTCCAGATCGGCGATTCCGGCTTGAGTATCCGTTTCTTCAGCCAACCGCCGATCCACGCGGGCGATGGCTTGCAGGGCCCGTTCCAGTTCCTCTCCCTCCACTCCGCCGGCCAACAATGTCTGAATGTAGCTCTGGCGCAGCAGATCGCGCTTTTCCAGTTCCCTGAACTGAGCACTCACCGTACCGGCAGAGGAAATTAGGCGTACGCCCCCGCTTCTGAATATCTCAATGTATCTGTCTTGTGCATCGAAACGCACGATCGCTGCCAGGTCGCTGCCCGGCGCTTTCTCCGTCAAGTCCTCGATCTCTATGGTCGTTTGCCGTCCCATCTCAGCCTCCTTTTCATCCAGCATCCAGTTGCGTGTCGCGTATAGGTAGCAGTTGAACACTGCTATTGTATGGCGTTCTGAAGCAGAAGTCAAACCACTGCAACGTCGCCAGCGCTCGCACCGTTGCCGGCAATAGCTTGTCCCCCGTCGATACTC
>CAZDYW010000182.1:4432-5896 GCA_964509655.1 uncultured Anaerolineales bacterium | reverse complement strand
CGTCCGGCAAGAGCGATATACAACAGGGTTACTTTTGCACTACTGCTTTTTTCCAATAAGGATTGCCCAGCACCATCTGTTCCACAGCGGTGCGATGATCATGCATCGCTTCTCCCGTCAGAGTTAAACGATGAAACTGAACGATGAACTTGAGCCCAGACGAACCTGGCTGGCAAAAGAGTTAGGGTTGCAGTTTGACCCATTTACCCACCTTGATGCTGGCGCCGATCCTCAACTTTCGGCCTACCTTGTCGATCACGAGGCATTCCCATTACTATGGGGGAACTGGACATCTTTCCTTTTCGCTCCCAACGGAGGTGGGAAGACGGCTTTTCGCGTGCGCCTGGCACGCGCTTGTCGCGTCAGGCTGGATAATCGGCGCGTACTGGCGGTGATCTTCCGCCCTCCTCGCCCTCAAGACTCTACGGAAAGCCTCGAAGAAAATTCCTACTTCGAGGCTTTACTCAGCGCGATGGCGACGGCCCTCCTGCTGGAACTAGCTTACAGGCCAGATCGATTCCTTCGCCTAAACACAACCTCTCAAAAAGAGGTGCGTTTTTTTCTCGAACGTAACCTATCCGGGCCTCTGGACTATTACCTTGAGCAACTAGAAGATGCAGGGTCACTGGAGCCCCTAACGCGCACCTTCGACCCTACAGCGAAAGGCCTCCCCGGCCAGCCTCTGCCGGAAAGCATTCGTGCTTTCTGCAAGAAGATGTACCAAACGCAAATTGAGGGTAACTTATCTTCCGATCCCCTGACACAAATAGAACAAGCAATCGATCTACTGAAGGGATCGCTCGGCTATGAAGCGGTCTATGTGTTGACGGATGGCGTAGACGCTTATGTGCAGGACCCGTCCATCGCCATGCAATTGCTAGAGCCACTGCTAACTCGCACCCGGACTTGGGAAAAGTCCGGGTTTTTTATTAAATACTTCTTGACGGAAGAACTTCTTCCGAGGATAAGAGAAGCTCATCAACCCTTATTGACATCTCCCTCCAAGGTGACTATAATAGAATGGAATGTTGACTCTCTTGCCGAAGTTGTGCGGGAACGGCTACGTGTGGCTAGCGAGGGGATGTTCGATTCGCTGACCGCCATATCCCGCCCAGATGTCTCCGGGCAGATTGAAAGACACCTAGCCCAAGTCATTTTTCCATCTACACCTAGAGAGATAATCCGTTTAAGTCAACGGGTATTTACCGAGCATGTCGACCGGGTAGGCCCATATGGTCGGTTGGAACAACGAGATTTTGAGGCTGCACTCGCTTGGTACCCAGGCCCATGATTATTCTCCTGTCGGTAAGATTTATAACCCTTCGAGAGAAAAGCGTGACAAGGCGCTGAACAGCTTTCACTGTTTCAGCGCCTTGTTTTGTTTTGGGGTTAAAAGAACAGAGGAGGGGCGATGATTGTGAGTTCGCAAGATATTCCTCCATATGACGAGCAGTATTTCGTGGA
>CAZDYW010000182.1:0-4332 GCA_964509655.1 uncultured Anaerolineales bacterium | reverse complement strand
GGACGAACCCGCGATCCTCGCCCCGGCGGCGGCTACACCTGGAAGATGCCAGAGATCAAGCTTTACTCCGATGAATATCACCTGCTCCCTTTCGACGAGGAATGGACACGCCAACAACTAGATCGGTTGTCGGAAAACTACCCCGTCATCCCAGAAGCCGCTTTCGAGACCAGAGAAGCAGGGGGCGGCTATCCCTTCAGCAACGTGGTATTGGCCCAACATCTTGCGGGGGATCCCCCGCAATGGCGAAATAAAGGCACCGCGCTCCAGGAATGTGCGGATACGTTGTTGGAAACCGTGGATGAGAAACTGCGCGAGTATTTCCGGGCGCTGTGCGTGCTGCGCGGCTTTGACGAAGATCGCATGCCCACGCTGCTGGCATCGTGGTTCGGAGATGACGAGTCGACCTGGGATTATCAGCGCTGTCGACGGATCCGAGAGGATATGGTGGCGACACGGCTGGCCCGTTGGGAGCGCGAGCGGGGATACGTCATGGACGAAGCCGTGCGGAAACCGCTGGAAAATGCGCTAAAAGAGAATCAGCCCCAGCGATGGGAAGCTTTACACGAAGCGGCTAGTGAACTGTACACCGGATGGGTCAACCGTTATCCCTCGGCAAAGGGGCGATGGCAGCCCGAAGCCGAATACCACGCGGAGCAGCTACGCGGCTGCAATAAGGGAGGCTAGCATGGCAAAACTCAACATTTTGACCGAATATGCAGGAGCACGGAGAACCTCCGAGCCAATCGATCGGGAGAGGACATTAAATGAGATCCATAAGGCCATCGCTGGCTCAGGAACTCACGTGCTCTACATCCCAGGGGCGGGTGGCCTTGGCAAAACCTATCTGCTCCAAGCTGTGCTTGAGTGGTGCCGCCCGGGAGGAGATTGGCACAAAGAAAACCTCCTGGTCGCAGATAACCTGGTCGATCTTTACCACACGGCCCACCACACCCGCGAGGGCATGGTATCCGCATTGAGAGACATCATCCCGGCACCGGATGAAGCATTCGAGACATTCGACGCCGCCTACCAGAACTGGGAGAGCAGCAAGTTCGACCTGGCCGGGATGCTGAAGGAGATCTCCAAACTTCGAGAGGATGTGGGCGAAGCCTTCGTCGAGGATCTGAACACTTTGGCACAAGATCGCCGCGTGATCATCGCCCTGGATACCGCCGAGCGTCTGTTGTATGAAGAAGATGAAGTCCAGCAACGGTTAGGCTTGGAGCCCGAACGAGTCGACACCTTGGACTGGCTGCTGGAGGTTCTCCCCCGTCTGGAAAACACCGTCGTGCTCCTCGCCGGACGGCCCAAGCCGGAACGGCTGCGCCAGGATTTGCGAAAAGCTTTAGGCGATCACTTGAACGTGCTGGAGCTGGAGCACTTCGAGCTTGAAGACACCAAACATTACTTCGATGCCGTAGCCCAATCGGTCAGGAAAGCGGGCATGGACAAGGAAGCCCAATGGATTGAGGCCATTCCCGATCAGGTGCGCGAAGTGATCTGGCATTATACCGAGGGCCGCCCCATCCTGCTGGCCCTGACGATCGATCATCTTATTGTAGCCGACGAATTACCCCGCCAGGTCAAAGACTCCTTGGAAAAGGTTCGAAAGCTCTCCGAGGAAGAGCTGAAAAAACAACGTGAGGATCTCGAAGCTCACCTGATCCGCTTCTGGCAAGACACCGGGCGTCAAGCAGACCAGGCCATTATGGCCTTGGCCTGGGCACGCAAGGGCATGGACGCGGAGTTATTGGCCCGCGTCGTCCAGTTAAAGCGCGAGGATGGGAGCTGGGATACCGAACAAGCCCAAGAATGGCTAGAAAGCATCCGCGAACTATCTTTCGTCAAAACACGCCCGGCGGATGCCCGATTCTTCCTCCATGACGAGATGTACGATTTGCTTCAGCGACACGTCATGCGCTATCTACCCGAACCGCACAAGGAGCGCGTCCACTCGGCGATCCTCGATTATTACGCCGAGAAGATATCCGCCCAAAGGAAAGAGGTATGGAGATTATCGACGCCACGGGAAAGAGGAGTTCCAAGATGGGACGTGATGCCCACAAACCAACCCTATCCCCCAGATCGCCCAGAGGAATTGGCACGAGCCACGAATTGGCTCTACAACCTGATGGCTGAGGACGTCCACTATCGCCTGCAACAGGACCCGGTCGATGGCTTCCGAACCTACCAGGTCTACGCCAAAGAGGCATTTTGGGCCAACTCAGAGAACCTAGATGGATTGCTACAAAGTGAGATACTCCAATTTCTCGATGCCCACGAGGGCGAAGATGAAATCAGTGGGCTGAGGCGAAGTGAAGCAGAGATAGCGATGGCCCTACAGAGGCTCGAACGTTACAATCGTGCCAGGTATGCACAGGCTGCTAAACACGCACAAGACATTCGGAATAAATGCACTGATCTACTCAAAGAAGCTGGTTTATTGTCCCAGGTACGCCTAACCCTCTTAGAAGGTGAAGCCCTCACCTACATAGGCAATGATTTCTCCCAAGCGGACAAGCTGCTCCAAAAATCTAGCAATGATCTAGCAACTTTTGAGCCAGAGACACCCTTAGAACAGTGGCAATCCCCTATCCTGCTCACCGAAATCAACAACGACCTCGGATACCTCTACCGCACAATGGGACGTTTCCAGAAAGCGGTGGATTTCTATGGCGAAGCCGTGGAAACTTGGCGCCAACTGGAGGATGAAGAGCCAGATGATCTCCGACGAGACGCCCTACGCGCCCAGCACGCTAACACTCTCAACAATCAGGCCTGGGCCCGCGCTGAAATAGGAGATTTTGAGGACGCCCTTTTCGACGTCAGAGATGCCCTGAAAATGCGCAAGGAGCTCGGCCCACAGGCCCCCGTCGCATTCAGCGAAAATACGCTGGGGCTAATTCTGACCCGCCAGGGCGACCCGCGAGTGGCACAAGTCCATTGCAGACGCGCGCTGGCCACCTTCCAGAACCTGGAACAACCTCGGGGCATAGGGCTGGCCTCCACAGCGCTGGCCGAAGCGCTGCGCCGGGACAGCGGGGCCGAACTCCGGTACGGACCGGAAGAGAGCGCCGATCTCCTGCGCCAGGCCGAACAGCACACCATCGAAGCCGTCGACATCTTCAGCGATCAGGTGACCGAGCGGCCCCGCCTGATCGAAGCCCTCATCGAGCAAGGATGTGTCTACCGGCAATGGGCCTGGCTGCGACCTCAGTACCCCTCAGAAAAAGACCGGCCCGCTGGGGAATTAGCCCAGCGGAGCGAGGCAGCTTTCAGAAAGGTCATCGAGCTGGCCGGGGAGGACCTGCTTTACAAAGGCGTGGATGCGCAGGTGAACATCGCTTGGCTATATTATTTCATTCGACAATTTGATGAAGCAGAGGAAGAAGCCAATCAGGCTATCGACCGCATCCCCGATAAGTATTACATCACCGAGGACGGCGGGCTGCCCGACCCCGATCTGTCCCACAAATTCTTCTGGGTTCAACTGGGCAAAGCTCATCTCCTGCTGGGCGAGGTTGGCGGTTCCCGCTATTTGGACCAGGAGCTCATCGATGGCCTTCGCGAGATGGGAAAACACTACACCCTCTCCCTGGCCTACAACGAGCTGTTCGCCCCCGATTTCAGAGACCTGCGGCGTGCGCTACAAAGGATATATACCCGGCTGAGAAAGCTAAACACCAAGGAATTCCACGAGGTTCACAAGGGCATCACGGAGGCGGTTGAGACTTGCCATCTCCCAGAACCTACTCGGCTGGATAAGTTCCTGGCAAAGCGCCACCTGCCAAAACGGACGGAGGCCGCATGAACTTCGAGCTGCGCCGCTATCGCCGAGCCGACCTGCCGGGTCTAACGCGGGCCATCAACGCCGTCTGCGCCGAGGGGATGATGGAGACCCCGCGCTTTCAACCTACACCGGCTTGGCAGCACGCCTTGGACGTTCCCGACTGCCCGCATCATCTTCTCCTTGTCGCCGGGATAGGCGAGCGCATCATCGGCTGGAGCCGTCTCTTCCCCAAAGGGGCTGATGAAGCCGATCAAGTTGAATTGGGCATCGGCGTGGTCGGCGACTGGCGGCGCCAGGGCATAGGCAAAAACCTACTCCATAGCTCCCTAAACTGGGCCAAGAGTCATAACCGCGCCCGCGTCCTTCTGACCACACGCCCCGACAACGAGGCAGCGATTCGGCTTTTCGCCCTAAGCGGCTTTCAAATCGTCGACGAAAAAGGAGAGTTACTGGAGATGGCTTTCCTTCCCGAGCACATACCGCAGCAAGGAACCTGTCCTGAGCTTGTCGAAGGAACCTGTCCTGAGCTTGTCGAAGGA
>CAZDYW010000181.1:2312-5906 GCA_964509655.1 uncultured Anaerolineales bacterium | reverse complement strand
TTCAGTCGGAAACTTGCCCATTTGTCATTTGCTCATTTGCTAATTTATCATTGATTCATCCGACGATTGATCGCGGCTATTTCCTTAACCCAGCGGCGGCGCTGTCGATGCTCAAGGTTCAATATATTTTCGAGCGGCCAATGGAAATGATAGGCGATGTAGGCTACCTCCTCATGCAAGCGTTCGAGGGGGTAGCCTATGATACCCCCCCCAACTTCGCCAAATCCACTTCAATTGTCTCGTTACAATGCGGGCAAATTATCGCGCGTGTGGTCCTGCCAGTCTCATTGACCTGGCGGTAGAACTCTTGGAGATAGGCCATATCGGCGGCGAAAAGGTTCTCGATCACGCTGGTGTTGACCTGGGACAGTGTGCCTAAACTAGTTATCACCCGTGTCAGCAGCACGATCACCAGGTATGCCTCGTTTGCCTGCACTCGCATATCATTCAGCGGAGTGATCTCGTCCATGGCTGTGGCGAGGCGCATCGTGCCTTTCTTATGCACATTTCCTTCCCGGTCGACATATCCTATAGGCAAGGTGAATTCAAACTCAGTTTGCAAGCTCATATGCTCCCCGATTTATAGTTGTTCAAGAGTGACGGTTTCGGCCTCCATAGTGAGGGAGACTCGTGCGACCTGGGCGCCGGTATACTGGTTGAAGTTGAACCCAGAAAGCTTGGTGGGCCATGCGCCCTCGAAGTTCCAGCGCAGGAGAGTATCGCCGTGTTTCTTCATCTCTATGGACCCATTGCGGCGCGCGTTGATGATATGACCGTTCGAGGCTTCCATTAGCCAGTTGTAGAGTTCATAGTAGAGGGCGAAACCGCGCTCCAGTGTGAAAGGATGGAATGTCGTGGCGCCGGGGATTTTCAATGTCGTCGAGGCGCCGGTCTCGAAAACGATGTCGTGTGTAAGACATGCGATTTCGATTTCGCCTCCCGTGAGCCTTTGGAAAATCCCGCTCAGCTTTCCTTCGACCGTTAGGTGAAACTCGTACTCTAGCAGATCGTAGCCGAACGCTAGCGCCGTCTGACCCAGGTTTACTTCATCTTCATCACGTTTAAGCCATGGCATATGACATTCCTCCTCGTAACACTTTAGCCTCGTGAGCAATTTCTGTAGGGCGGAACTCTGTGCCCGCCCTTGTGCGTTATCTACTGCGGGCAACCACGGAGGGATTTCCCCTACGAGTGTATTGCTACGTGCAAAAGATCATTGCTCACTAAGCTAAACTGATACTCTTCCTCAGACCTCGGAGGTCTCGCGCCAGTGCGTTCGCATGACCTCCGAGGTCTTACTTGAAGGTGCTACGATACGCGGGACATTCCTTCGTGGACGATGGTGATTTCCTCCACCATGTAGTCGGTGCTGCCCGCGTCCATTTCCGGGCCGGTGACTTTGCTCGGCCAGGCGTTATCCAGGTTCCAGCGGGCGATCTCCTCGTTTGCTTGATTGTAGGCCACGATGGAACAGTTTGTACGTGCGTCCTCTACGTTGCCATCGATGATCTGTTGACGCCAGTCCCAGACATCGATGCTGCTGGTGACGCCGCGCTTCAGTGTCACCTCGGTCCAAGCTAAACGGCCCGGGATCTTTTGGATGATGGTCTCACCGGTATCGGGGTTGGTGATCTTATGCTCGACGACTTCGCTCTCGGACCCGATGCCGCTGACGGTGGTGAAGAAACCGGTGAGCTTGCCCTCAATCTCCAGGCCAAATTTAAATGCTACAAGAGGATCTTCGCGATCTGGCATGACTCGCCTCCTTGTTTAATCTCGGATTTTTGTACCTGCTACTCAGCCCGTTCAAGCTGGGTTTTTAACCCGGCGTCTCCTTTCTGCTTAGGGCTTACAAATCTCCTCTGAGTAATCGGCTAGCCTTATCTACTCCGCGCCGGGTCCGGCCCACTGGCTGATGCGGAAGATGACGAACTCAGCCGGCTTGACCGGGGACATGCCAATCTCTATGATCAGCTTCCCTTGGTCGCGGATCTCCGGTGGGTTGAGCTCATCGTCGCATTTCACGTAGAACGCCTCGGCAGGCGTGCTGCCGAAGAGCGCTCCGGCCCGCCAGACCGTCTTCAGGAAAGCAGTGACGTCGCGCCGTACCCGTGCCCAAAGCTTGCGATCGTTCGGCTCGAAGACCACCCATTGGGTGCCGATTTCGATGGATTTCTCCACGAAATTGAAGAGCCGCCGCACGTTGATGTAGCGCCAGGATGGGTTACTGGAGAGCGTGCGAGCGCCCCAGACCCGGATACCCCGGCCGGGGAATGCGCGGATGCAGTTGACGCCGTTGGGGTTCAACGTGTCCTGTTCGCCCTTGGTGGTCTGATAGGCCAGTCCGATGGCGCCTTGCACCACCTCATTGGCCGGTGCTTTGTGAACGCCGCGTGTGGCATCGTTGCGTGCCCAGATGCCAGCCATATGCCCCGATGGCGGGATGTTGATGGGCTGATTAGTCACAGGATCCATAACCTGAATCCACGGGTAATAAAGCGCCGCGTAGCTGGAGTCGAAGCCGGCTGTCTCCATGCGCCACTTCTTTATCTCCTGTGGGCTCAAGTCGGGCGGTGCATCGATGATCGCCACACGGTCGCCCATCTTCTCACAATGACCGATCATCATCGTCTGCACGGCCTTGATGGTGTTTAGCTCTACCTCTTGACCGGGCATAGCGGCCATCAGATCCGGCACGCAGACCATCGTCACATCATCCAGAGCTTCCAGACCCTCCACGCCGGTGCGCTCGGTGACTTTGCCTTGGAACTCCTGTGTGGTGGGATCTGGAAGTGCCTTCGACTCGATGTTTAGCGTCTGCTCCTGTTCCTGGGGCCAGAGCTTGGCCAGGGGAGCTTCATCATCTGGGATCAGGATGTCGACTAATTCGGGCGGCCTGTCATTTTTGTAGGCCACGCGCACCTTCGTGCGGCCTTCTTCCTCGACTTCCCGCAGAGTGACATCATCCACTTTCTCGGCGGTTTTCCAGCCGCCGGTGATCTTCTCGCGCTCGACGACGACGGTGAAGGAGCCCTTGCCATTGCCCACTGCTGCGGCGGGAGGCTGCTTGGCTTCCTCTCCTTCCTCCTCTTCGCTCTTCTTATCTTTCTTTTTCTCGGTGCTTGTCTCCGAGGCCAGTGCAGGTGGGAGGACAACGTCCTGAACCTTCACACGCAAGCGTAGGCCCTCGAAGCCCGCTTGCTTGGCTTTCACTATCAAGTTGAACTTGGAGTAGGGGCTGACTGCGCCAATCAGCTCGGCCTGGGCGTTGGGGATGGCCCTGACGCTGACCACATAGCAACGGGAGCCACCGTTCATAAAGTAGCCGTAGACAGCGTGAGAGAGATAAGCCCCCGGCACAAACTCTCCGTACCGCTCGACGTACTGGGTCCAGTTGGTGACTAGCTGTGGTTTGTTGAGCAGATTTTCGACTACTACCTCTCCATTGATTTCTCGTGCCAGTTCCGCCTTCTCGGTGAATCCAACGAAGGCCGCCATCGCGGTACCGACTCCCTCTATGGGCTTGGGGCCGCGATCTACCTCCTCCACATAAACGCCGGGTGATAGATACTCAGGCATCTAAACCTCCTTACA
>CAZDYW010000181.1:0-2212 GCA_964509655.1 uncultured Anaerolineales bacterium | reverse complement strand
ACACCTCCAATTCGTAATCTGGGGCCGGGACGGTGATTTTGTGGCGTTTCAGCGTCTGACCGTTGGAAGATACCTCCAGTGTGTAATCGCCAGCCTGGAGCTTGCCGATGGCAAACCGTCCTTCATCCTGGAGGGCCACGTCCAACCCGCGCTCCACGAGAGTAAGAGTTAGCTCCTCCAGCGGCTTATCCGTATGCACCGTTCCGCCGATAGTCCAGAAGGTGCTCGTTCCAGCTTCCTCCTTCAACTGTTGTAGCATCGCGGGCTCTACGGCCTGGCCCGTGCGCAACTCGCGCGTGTACACCAACGGCGTGATGAGCGGGGCGTAGGGATCAATTGCCAGAGTTACCAGCAGGGTGATGGCGGGCCGGATCTCGTTGTCCAGCGCGTTCCAGATGTCCTGAGCTGGATTGACTAGAATCTCTTGTTGAGCGACCCTGAGCGGGATTGGTTTCGGCTGATCTTGTAATCGTTCCGTCAACAGTTCTTTGGGCAGGTGGGGCTGGCGGAAGAGGGCCATCAACGTGCGGGTCAATAACCTGTGCTCATCGTCGGGATCGTTGGCCCAGGCGGTGATCATATAGTACAGATCGATTCGCACGGGCGTACTTCGCTGTGTCGCAGTGCCGTCCGGATTCTGCTCGACGATCCATTGCTGCGAGCGGCGCAGCTTGAGGTTCTCCCGGATGTCGTGCAGGAAGACGTTCAGCGTGGGGCGGCTCAGGCGGCTCGACCACTCGCGGCAGGGCTGGTCGAACTTGATATCCACCTCACCGTTCTTGATGGGGATATCACGGATCAGCAACTTTTTCAGTGCCTTATCCAGGTCATTGATCATGCAAGACTCCTATTCCTTCAGGGTGTAGTGACACTCCACTCCAAAGCCATGGGACAGTTGTTGGCCTTCGATGTGGGCCGGGCCTTTGACATCCAAGGCCCCCTCGAAGGCGGCCAATGTTTCACCTGGTTTGAGGCTTGCCGCCCGACACAGTTGTATCACGAATCTGGTGCTAGGGCAAGTGATCAATAGCCCCACCTTGACCACTCCCGTGGCGGATAACCAGACTGACAATGACATTCCAGGTTGCGTTGTCAAAGAGGAGTTACCCCAATTCCGCAGAGCAACCCAGGCCGCTGCAGGCGGCTGTGGGACTTGCAGGGCGGAGAAAGCACTTGAGCCGACCTCTATCTGTTGTTCGATCTCCTCTCCGGGTAAGCGTAACTGCAATTCCGTGTAAGGGTTGCCCGCTCCCACTGCGCGTCCCAGGCGTGTGCAAGTTGTAACCTCGTGCTGCTCCGCCCACGCCGCCAACTGATCGCGGGCCTGACTGGATTCTGTGTAGGTCAGGGCCTGGGCAAAGGGAATGTCAACCGGAAACACCCACCCGGCGTTGAATGTCGTGTCCAACACTTCGAACCAAGCTCCCAACCGGGACGGCTGGATGACCTCCCCGATGTGAGCGATACGGTCCATCTCCCGCTCGGAGATGTCCGCCTTTTCAAAGTAGTCAGCCAGCCGAGGGATGAAATCCTCCGGTGTGTCGGTGACGCGCCAGGTCAACCGGCGCAGGTCTGCGCTCAACGAGACGCCAAATTCCACAGCGGTCTTCCAGAAGAAAGTGACCGGCGATAACATTTCACCCATCCAGCGGTGCATTGCTTCGGTCACGGTCGGTGTGGCCCAGGGCAGTTGTTCCAAAGCGAGCTGCATTTTTAGATACGTGGCCGTGATCTCTTGGGTGATGGGGTTTTTCGTCCAGTCTTCCCGGTCGCCTGGCATAGTTCAAGAACCCCACTATTACTTTTCGAGCTCTGTGACGATCTGTTCTTGAGGGCGCTTTGTAAGCTCGATAATCCGATTCCCCGGAAGTTGCACGAGCTTGCCGAGTTGTTCAGCAGAGAGCTTGGCAAGCGTGGCCCGTTTTTTACCGGCTAGGACCCTCCAAAGTAGATCCGGATCGAGCTGGGCAAGTTTGGCAATCTGCCCCGGATCGAATTTTTGCGCGAGAGGGATGAGCGAGCCTACTGTGTTGAGTGTAGCGATCTGCTCCGGACTGAGTTGTGCGAGCGCTCCGAGTTGTCCTGGTTCTAGTTGCGCGAGTGCAACGATTTTCTGCGGCTCGAAACTTCCGAGCTTCTCGAACTGGCCCTGTTCGAACTTCTTCGCCAGCTTGGCGAGCTGCTCCTTGCTGAGTCTGTTGAGTTGATCCGA
>CAZDYW010000180.1:0-5987 GCA_964509655.1 uncultured Anaerolineales bacterium | reverse complement strand
TCTCACCACACTCATATTATACAAGGAGGTATGCGATGCTATATTTAACATTGTTGGCTCATCTTTTGGGGGATTATGTGTTCCAGCCGAACTGCATCGCCCGCTGGAAGTCGCGCTCGGTGGCCGGCGTGCTGGCCCACGGTGCTATCGTCACACTGACCACCTTGGCCTGCACAGCGCTGGCTGATTTATCCTGGTGGCCCTACGCCTTGCTGATCGGTATCATTCACACCGGTATAGACGTGGTACGCGCCCGGCTTTTGCACCCCAACGGCCCGGTTGAGGAACTGATCTGGTACTTGCTGGATCAGTTGGCCCACCTAAGCGTCATCGGGCTGACTGTGGCCTTGAGCGGCGCATCGGCAACCCACACACTACCCCACTCGGAGGCCTTGACGCTAGAACCCCGGATCGTGATCTACGCCATCGGATACGCCATGTTGCTCAACCCGGCCTGGGTGCTCCTACGCTTCCTGGTGCGCGGGATGTGGGGCGCCAACGCAGCGCCTCATCTGGGCGCCGGGGAGAAGTACGGGCCGATGCTGGAGCGAGTGCTGATCGCCAGTTGCGTGCTCACCGGACATTTCCATCTGGCACCGCTGATCTTGCTACCCCGCCGGATCAGCCCACTCCGCGCAGAAAGAAGCGGCCCCGCTGGCGTGATGGTACGCCTGACCGGTCACTGGGCGGAAACAGCCCTGAGCATAGCTTTGGCCATAGCAGTGGGAACGGTGTTGCGAATGATGTAATTATGAGAGGCCCTAAAGGTTTTCGAAAACCTTTAGGGTCTGGTGAAAAAATTCGCGCAACGGACAAGGAGGTTGTCATGACTATGATGAGTTACGTTGACGCACGGCCCACATGGGGATACAATAAGCTTATGCAGACCAATATAACAGAACGGGTAGACTTGCTGCACTCTATACCCCTCTTTCGAGGACTGAGCCGCGATAGCACCGTGCTGCGCAGACTGGCCGAGGAAGCCCACCTCCATCAATTTCAAGAAGGGGAAGTGATATTTTGGCAAGGCGAGCGCGGTTCCAATTGTCACATCGTTCTACAGGGAAGGGTGCGCATCCTAGTAACGGGAGAGGACGGAAATGAGCTTGCAGTGCGCATCCTCGGCCCTGGGGAGATCGTGGGGGAGATGGCCCTCTTCGAGAATCGACCACGCTCGGCGACGGTGGAGGCACTGGAGGAGACCCAAACTCTGGAGTTGCATCGCGACGTTCTGATCCATTGCCTGCGACGCTCCCCTGAACTGGCACTGTGTCTGCTGCGCGCTATGAGCGCCCGGCTGCGCTATGTCACAGAGGGGGCCGAGGAATTGGCATCTTTACCGGTGCCCGAAAGGCTGATGAGTAAACTCCGCAAACTGGCCGAATGGTCAGGGGTGCCGGTGGCGGATGGGGTGCGCATCGTGCCCCCGATGACGCAGAGAGAACTGGCCGCTCTGGTCGGCACCAGCCGCGAGAGCATCAACCGCGCTCTGGTGCGGCTGCGACGCCGAGGGAAAGTGCGCCTCGAAGAGGGCTGGATCGTGCTTCTGGACGAGGCGGAATAGACCGCGCCGCTAGCCCGCCCGCCCGGTGATGTAATCCTCCGTCAGCTTCTGGCTGGGATTTGTGAAGATGGCATCCGTGTTGCCAAACTCTATCATCTCCCCCAGCCAGAAGAAACCGGTCCAATCGGAGACACGCGCTGCCTGCTGCATGTTGTGTGTGACGATGACAATGGAGTAATTTTCCTTCAAGCGCCTCATCAACTCCTCCACCTTCAGCGTGGCGATGGGGTCCAGGGCAGAGCAAGGCTCATCCATCAAGATCACTTCCGGCTCAACGGCGATGGCCCGCGCGATACACAGCCGCTGCTGCTCCCCCAAAGAAAGCCCCAAGGCATCCTGCTGAAGGTCATCCTTCACGTCCTCCCACAAAGCCGCACCTCGCAAACTCTCCTCTACGACATCGTCCAAATCCCGGTCTTGATGCATTCTCAAAATACGCGGGCCGAAGGCCACGTTGTCATAGATCGACTTAGGGAAAGGATTGGGGCGTTGGAACACCATACCCACACGTCGGCGCAGATCAACCACGTCAGTATCTGGCGCGTACAAACCCTGCCCTTCGAGCAGCACCTCTCCTTCCAGCCTGGTATTGGGGATAGTATCGTTCATCCGGTTGAGGCAGCGAAGGAAGGTCGACTTGCCGCATCCAGAGGGGCCGATCAAGGCCGTGATCTGACGGTCTCTAATATCCATCGAGATTTCCGTGAGCGCTTGCTTGTCACCGTAATAAAATGAAAGGTCTCTGACCTTGATCTTCATTATAGAACTCTACCCAAACCTACCGGTGATGTAATCCTCGGTGCGTTTCTGATGCGGGTTGACGAAAATATCCTTGCCGGGACGATATTCAATCAACTCCCCCATCAGGAAGAAAGCGGCGCTATCAGCCACACGCGCCGCTTGCTGGATGCTATGCGGGACAATGATTATGGTATACTGTTTCTTCAACTCGTTCAGAGTCGCCTCTACTTTATTCGTGGAAAGAGGATCCAACCCCGAAGTCGGCTCATCAAGCAACAACACCTCCGGCTCCAGGGCCAAGCTGCGGGCGATGCAAAGCCGCTGCTGCTGCCCTCCAGAGAGGGCGATGGCCGATTCGTCGAGGCGATCCTTGACCTCATCCCAAAGCGCGGCCTGCTTGAGACTGCGAAATGTAATCTCATCCAGATGGTTTTGATCTCGCACCCCGGCCAGTCGCGGGCCGTAGGTGACATTCTCGCGCACAGTGCCGGGCAAGGGCAGCGGCAGGGCGAAAACCATACCCACTCGCCGCCGCAGTTCCGGCACATCCACGCCCGGTTCATAGATGTCCTGCCCATCCAACAAAACGCGCCCCGTCATCCAGGTTCCATCCACCAGATCGTTCAAGCGGTTGATCAGCCGCAGCAACGTAGTCTTGCCCCCACCGGCCGGGCCGAAGAAGACGGTCACCGCGTTCGCAGCCACATCCAAAGTGACGTCATTCAGTACCCGCTCCTCGCCATAGGAGTAACTGACGTCTTCAATCTTGATCTTGGGGGTATCGTTACGCTCTGACATAAAACCTCAACTTCACCATTCCCGACGCCGCCGGTAATAGCTACGGATTAAAGTAGCGATCACATTCATCGAAAGTACCAGCGCCAAAAGCGTCAACGCGGTGCCGTACTGGATTTCCTCGGGCATACCCGGCACCTGGGTGCTGATGACATAGAGATGATAAGGCAAGGCCATCGTCTGATCGAAGGGCGAGTGGGGCAGTCGGGGCAAATAGAAAGCGGCCACGGTGAAAAGAATGGGGGCGGTCTCGCCGGCCGCCCGCAACAAACCCAAGATAACGCCGGTGATGATCCCCGGCAATGCTTGCGGCAGCACAACCTGACGAATGCCCTGCCAACGTGTACCGCCCAAGCTGGCGCTGACGGTGCGGAACTCAGTCGGTACAGCTCGCAGCGCCTCCTCCGTCGTGCTGATGATAATTGGTAAAGTCATAATCGCCAGGGTCAACGAGCCCGCTATGATCGAAGTTCCAAATTGCAGAAAAAGGACGAATAATCCCAGCCCGAACAGGCCGTATACCACCGAGGGCACACCGGCCAGGTTGATGATGGCCAAACGAATGGCGCGGGTCAGCCAGGTGTCGCGGGCATACTCGGACAGGTAGATGGCGCCGCCCACCCCAACCGGGATGGCGGCCAGGGCGGTCCCCAGAGTCAAAAGTAGCGTGCCCACGATGGCAGGGAATATCCCCCCGGCCTTCATACCCTCGCGGGGCATCGCGGTGAGAAACTCCCAGTTGAAGGCTCCGAGGCCTCGCGCAGCGATGGCCCCGATGACAAAGAGGATCGGCGCCACAACGATCACGGCCACCAGCGCCAGCAGTGCAAAGCCCACTCGCTGCACACGATAGCGATCCATCAGCGCAGACCTCCTCTCCGCCGCTTCTGGAAAATCGTCACAGCGGCTGTCAAATTGATGATAAAGGTCAGCACAAAAAGAATGAGGCCGATACCGAAGAGCACGTGGTAATGAACGCTACCCTGGGCCACCTCGCCCATCTCGGCAGCGACGGTGGCCGTCATCGTGCGCACGGGCCGAAATAGCGAGTTGAGCGTGACCGGCATGCGGGCGGCATTGCCGGTTACCATCATCACCGCCATCGTCTCGCCGATGGCGCGGCCCAAGCCCAGCATCACGGCGGTGACGACGCCGGAGCGAGCAGCCGGCACTACCACGCGCCAGATGGTCTGCCATTTCGTGGCCCCCATCGCCAAAGCAGCGTCGCGGTAAGACTTCGGCACGGCATCCAGAGCATCCTCGGCCACGCTGATGATGGTGGGCAATGACATGTAGGCCAGAAGGATCGCCCCCGTAAAGGCAGTCAAGCCGGTCGGTACGCCGATTGTCTCACGGATGAAGGGAGCCACCAACGTCATCCCAAAGAATCCCAGCACAACCGATGGGATACCGGCCAGCACCTCGATCATAGGCTTGAGAATCTCACGCGCCCAGTCTGGCGCTACCTCGCGCACGAAAACGGCTGTAGCTACCCCCAGCGGCAAGGCGATCAGAATGGCCGTCACCGTCACCAGCAATGAACCCAGAAGGAGAGGCAGCATGCCGAAGAGATCAAAAGTGGGGTACCAGCGTTTGCCAAAGAGATTGGGCAGAGCCACCTCGAAGAAAGTCGGCAAGCCCTCCCGCAATAAGAAGACAAAGATCAACGTCACGAAGCCAATAGCGGAAAATCCCAACACGCGGACGACGGTCTCAACCACGAACTCGCCCCAGCGCCGTGAACCAGTCTGTAAATCAGTTTCAGCCAATGATGTCTCCTCGAAATCCATAAAGTTATTGCCCTCACCTCCCAAACATTTCACCACGCTATCGCAGCGGCACAAATCCCAACTGTGGCACGATCGCTTGACCCTCGCCACGCACCCACTCCAGATAAGTTTTCACCCGACCGGTTGGCTCGCCGGCGGTGTACATATAGAGAGGTCGAGCGATGGGATAAGAGGAATCATTCACCGTCTCGACCGAGGGCAAGACATAGGGGCTATCGGCGTCAGTGCTCACCGCGATCACCTTCTGATCGGGCGTGACATAGCCCAGTCCATCATAGCCGATAGCATTGGGATTCTGCCGCACTTCGGCGCTGATACCTTCCGACGAGGGCATCAGCAGCGTATCGGGGGAAAAGAGCAGCTCGCTGTCTTTATCCCCCATCCGAACGACGTTCTCCAGAAAATAAACATAGGTGCCGGAATTCGACTCGCGCGAGAGCAGCACAATGGGCCGATCCTCGCCCCCGACTTCGCGCCAGTTGGTGATCTCTCGCGTGTAGATGTCGGAAATCTGCCGCAGCGTGAGCCCGTCCACAGGATTCGACGGGTGGACTACAACAGCGATGGCGTCACGGGCGACGACGAACTCTACCGGCGTGATGCCGTTTCCCTCTGCGGCCTCCACCTCCTCTGGCTTCATCTGGCGCGAGGCATTGGCGATATCCACAGTGCCATTGATCAGAGCAGCGATACCGGTGCCTGATCCGCCGCCGGTGACGGAGATGCGCACCTCGGGATGCAGTTTCATATACTCCTCCGCCCAGGCCAAAGCCAAGTTGACCAAGGTATCAGATCCTTTGTTCTCTATAGCTCCGGCAGCTTTAGAAGCATCCCCCGCGTCACTCGGCTGCGCTCCGCAGCCGATCAACGAGAGGGCCAAGATAATACAAAGGGAATATAGAAGAGGAATAAGGGGGCGGGAAAGTGAGTGAGCGAACTTAGGCTTCATCACAAAAATGATCTCAATGATTGAACGATAGTCAAAAATGAAAACAAACCACTTGTTGGGTAAATACCAAGATGGGTTGAGTAGACACAACTTGAGGTCACCTAAAGTATAGCACGGAAGGGACACTGAGGCAACCACTCGCATTCAC
>CAZDYW010000179.1:0-6007 GCA_964509655.1 uncultured Anaerolineales bacterium | reverse complement strand
GCTGGCTGAAATTCAGCCGTGCTCCATCATCCCCTTGCCCACTGGCGACGCCATAGTGTTGAGGGTAGGTCTTCTCCTCCAGTGTCTTGACGTGGTGGATTTGCCCGCTTTCCACATCGGTATATGCAAAGCTGACATCGGCGTATGTGGGATCAATGCGCATCAACTGATCCTTGACCCGCTTACGTCCCTCGATAGCGAAGCGTAGGAGTTCCTCGATTTCCCCGTCGGTCGCTTCCCTGTGGGGATAGAGCAGTTTCATCAGACCGGAGAAGGTCTTCTGGATGGCGGTGCGGTCGCGGGTGGAAATGTCACTCATCAGCCGGAAATGATCAACGTAATCCTGGGAATAGTCATAGTCCCGCAGGTGACGCAGAATTTCCGCCAAGTAGTCCACGACAAAGCCATATCCTTCGGAGAACATTTCCCCACGAATGATGTCCATCTCCCAACCGGGGACATAGATGTGCAGCCGGTCGAGGAAGGCCGAGTCGTAATACTTATCAGGCAAGTGAGCAAAAAGGTCACTGTGGCGCAGCATGTAGGGCAGCGTGTGCTGAGTGTTGCCGACGAAGGTCAGGCTCGCCTCCGCCCCCAGCGTCTCAATGCCGCGCGAGAAGGACTTGTTCGCCATGTAGTTCTTGAGGATGTCCACCAGCGCCTTGTCGACCCGCTTCTTGCCCGCGAACTCATCGAAGGCCACCACGTCCCAGAAACCAACCAGCCCGATCCGCCCAGTGGCGTTGTTGACGAAGAGCTTGGGCACCGTCACTTCACCGCCCGAAATGAGGATGCCATGGGGCGAGAACTCGGTGTAAATGTGGCTCTTCCCCGTGCCCTTCGGCCCCAGCTCGACCAAGTTGTAGTTGCGCTCGCAGTAGGGCACCAAACGTACCAATTGCAAGAACTTGCTGCGGCGCCCAAAGAGGGACGGGTCAAAGCCGATGCTCTGCATCAGCAAGTCGATCCACTCGCCGGTGGTGAAGGCACGCCGAGCTTCCAGGTACTGATCGAAGTCGAACCGAGAGAGCTGGATTGGCTTGAGCGCTTCGAGAATCCAGGGCACTGCGTTGCTATCTTCGTAAAACTCGTACTCCAGGTCAGCGATGCACCAGACGCCGCTCACCAGCAGCTTGGGGTTGCGCTTGATGGTATCGACGTCGATCAAGACCTTGTTTATGCCCAGATTGGCGAACGTAGCCTCGTACACGTCCCGTCTGTCGTTGAGGTCGGCGCTGACCTTATCGATGATCTTGTGCCGCCCGCGCTCTCTAATAGTGGAGCGCACCAGCCCTGCTTCGCTGCGGTGGACGTAGTGCTTGCGCAGAATCTCCTTGACCGTCTCGACGCCGGATTGGATGCTGGCCTCATCCGAGGTGGCGCAATACTGACCCAGCAGATACTCCAGCACGTAGGACGGCACAATGGCGTTGCCCTTGACCAGCTTGACCAGGTCCTTCCGCACCACCACACCCGCAAACTGCTGATTGATTTTTTGATCGAGTCGGTTCATCGGTTCTCCAGTCGTCAGTTGCCAGTTTTCAGTTGTCAGTTCTGGTCACTGCCCGCTGACAACTGACAACTAAAAGTCAAAGTCGCTGGTGAATGCACGGCGCAGGGTGTAACGGACTGTCTTGTATGCTCGATAATGCGCGGTGCCTTCCACTTGCTCTTCCAGGCGCAAGAGCACCTCTTGGTCATTGGCTTCGTCCGCCTTTTGTGTGAGGATGAAGCGCACGGACATCTCCCGATCCCTTGGGTTATCGGATGTCAGATCGAAGAGTATCTCGTGGCGGTCGGAGATCAGGACGCCGTCCTGGGTGTAGATACCCGCTCGCAGTCGACGCGGATGGACCTTCTCCGTCGTCGGTTCGGTCTGGTAGAAGTTGACACTCAACTGCCCAGCGGTGATGATAGACGAACCGCTGCGCAGTATATCGACGTTGACGTAGCGGACATCGCTCTCCCGCTTCTTGTTGATCTTCAGGATCGGGATGACGATCTCCTGCAAGGAGGCGCCGCCGTGGACATAGCGGCTGCCCGCCCCCCTGACCCGCAGCCGGTTGATCGACTTGGGAATCAACATCTCTATGTCGCCATCGAGACCCATCTGGGAGGCGGTGAAGCGCTTGAAGCTGCTCGTCTCCATCAATCCCCGCCCGAGGACAAAGCGCCGGTTGAGCTTCTTGATCTCTGCACCCACCGGCTCTTGGCCCGCGAAGTCGCTCTCGTCCAGTGTCTCGTTCTGGTAGATGAAGCCGTGGTCGGCCGTGACCAGCATATTGGTCACGTTGGCGTTGGCCAGCTTCTTCACAATGCGAACCAGTTCCTCCAGCGCGGCCTCGCTCGCGTCGAAGACGCGCTCCTCCGAATCCCGCTTGTCACCTGTGGCGTCAATGCGGTTGTGGTAGACGTAAACCACATCGTGCTCGCGGAACAGAGCGCGGCTCTCATCGCGATTCATCGCCAGCAAATCCTCCGCCCGCAAGGCCGTAGCTCGGCCGGGCAGCGCTTGTTCCAGGATTTTCTTCCGATTCTCGGTGCCCACAGAACTCTCCCCATCGACCAGCACCGTCGAGCCATCGTCCGCAATCTCCATCCGCTCGTGGGGCAGCAGCGCCGCCATGCCAAGCTGAGTGTAGCTCGGCAGCAGTGTCAGCGCCGCTTCGATGTCAGCTTCATAGCGATCCTCCTGCCGGATCAGGCGCAGCAGTTCTTCGCCGATCTCGTAGCGCATGCCGTCGGAGATGACGACGAAGACCTTGTTATCTCGCGCTAGGAACGGCTCGACCAGCCGCTCGAAGAACGTCTCTTGCGACAGTATCGGGCGCCAGTCCCACACAGCCAGCTCATCCACCACGGTCTGCCACCAGTTGTTTACCTTCAGCAGATAGGAGTTCGTGTACAGGTTTTCCACCTTCTGTGCCAGCGTGTCAAACAGGGTCGTCTGTCCGGATTGACGGACGTGGTAGATGAACTTGCGATAACGCTGGTCGAGCTGATACCAGATGCCAGTGTACTGCTCGACGACGCCAGCAATCGCGCTGCCCGCGAAGGCGTCCGCCGTCAGATCGACCCGTTCGAGGGTGTCCATAAACGCGGCGGCCTCCTCCACTGCGGTGTACTCGTGCTCATAATCCGCGTACCAGTGACCCTGGCGGCGCCGACGGATCAGACGCTCTGTCTCAATCCCCGATATCGTTCGCTTGGCGACATCGCGCACCAGGTCGCTGAGAATCTTCCGGTCGACCAGCTCGAAGGTCTCCACTCCAAGCAGGTCGCGGTAGTCACGTCCCTGCAAATCCTCCTCGATGCCCAGAATGTCGGCGCAGTCGGCAGACAAAGCCCCAAAAGCTTGCTGGTGACGCACGCTGTCCTTCCATTGCTTCAGGAAGACCAGTGCGTCGCTGTTGAGTTGGGGCGTCTCACCGACGGCCATCGCGTAGCAGGATTTGAACAGCGTGATGACGAAATCGCGCAGGCCGGGCGAATCGGACGTGTAGCCATAGGCCCGCTCTAACTGCTCCCAGAGGAAATCGGACAGACTGCTCCGTTCGATCAGCCTCATCTTATCATCCCGATCCTCGGCCAGTTCGTCCAGCAAGTTCTTCAGGATGTCGTCCAGGCGCGGCTCGGCCCGAGCACAGACCGCCATCATCTTCAAGCGCACTTGGCGCGGCGTGTCATCTTTCTGGAGCGCTTCCTTCAACGCCTCGCGCCGACGTGCGGCCTGAAAGAAGTCTGCGTGCGGCTCCACCACATCGACGAACTCCAGCCCCAGCCCGATCTCGCTCAACCAGAGGGAGACTTGATCGGCGCGGAACTGCCCGTGGGCCAACTGCACGTCCAGCAGCCAATTCTCCAGGTCGGGCGGGGGCGGCCCCTCGTGGTAGAGGAGGAACTTCTGGTCCGGTTGCTGGCGCAGGATTCGGTACTTGACACCGAACTGGTTGTTTCCCAGTGCGATCTTCTCCACGCCGGGCAACGACACCGCGTCGAATTCGTGGCGCAGCTCGCGCTTGAGATCGTACCAGAAGATGATGCGGTGGCGGTTGAAGATGCGGGTTAGGGCTTGTTCGATTTCGTTCATAGCTAACCGCTGCCTACTGTATACTCCTCAAATTGCTCCCGCACCTGGCGGGCACCGACGAGTGCCCCCAGTCGTGTGTATTCCTGAGTCTCCCATCGTATGCGACCCGCCAGAATCGCCGGTGAGATGCGTAGTTCCTCCGCGACCTTTCGCACTGACTTTTCGGATGGCTCGTCCAGCAGGGTCGAGCGCGTTCGTTCCCACACATCTTCGGGAATCAGTATCTTCTGCGCGAAAGCGTTCGCCTCTTGCTCTTGCTCCTGTACCTCCTCGGGCGTATTGTCAGCTCCCGCGCGATGTGTCTCGTCGAAGAATGCCAATCCGGCCTGATCCAGGTGCAGGCATACGTGCCCCAGCTCGTGGAGCAGGGTGAACCAGAAATTGTCCATCCGGTCATAGCGCAAGGTCAACCCGACGACCGGATTACCCCAGGGGGCCATAAAGCTCGCACCGTCCAGGTAGGTCTTGGGCAAGTGACGCAAGATAATCAAATGAATGCCCCACCGGTTCAGCAACTCACGCGCGTTCTGCGGCCCGGTGCTGAAATAACTCTGCCGCACCAGGGTGCGCAAAGCTGCATCATTCACCATCTCCGGCTCATAGTCAGGCAGATCATTCATCTCCTCCTGCGCCATTCGCATAGCTTGCGCTTGCCAGGCCAATAGTGCGTTCACATCCGGATCGCGGTCAGTGCGCCTACACAGGACAGGCTGAGGCTCTACGCCCTCAAAGATGGAGAAGAAGTCGATCAGCAGCCTCTCGGCACGCAGCTTGGCCTCTCTCAACGAACCAGGGAATGGATCGAAGTATCCCCGCTTGAACATCTCCGTGAACGGATAATCCCTTCGGTCATGGCAATCTTCTGGGATTTCCTTGCCGGGTTCCTGCAACAGCACCTCAGCCGGAATGCCCAATCCCTCGTGCAGAGCACGGATCATATTCAAGCTCAAGGGACGTTTACGGTTCAGCACTTCCGACACCTTGCTCTGACTGCCTATGTAGGGCACTAGATCCTTTTGCAACAGGCATTGCTGTTCCATACGGAACTTGATCGCCTCGATAGGGTCGGGTAGGTCGATGGGGTGATGGGCCTCTTCGTAGGTGTCGATCAGCAAGGCGAACACCTCTAGCTTTTCCTCCTCTGGTGAACCGGGCGCGGCATCCATCAGCTCCTCCACATATGCCAAAGCGGCCTCGTAATCCTCCTCAGTTTTCAGCACCCTGGGCTCCATCATATCACCTCCACATCAATTTTATCATACTCCTCGTGCGTGCCGACGAAGCGCACATAGCCAATGCCCGTGTTGTAGTGAAACTTGACCACCAGCCGATACTTATTGCCAGCAATGTTGAAGACGACACGGTTGTCACCGACGATACTGGCGTGCCGATAGTGAGCCTTGATGTCCGCCGGTGTCCGCCAAGTCGCGCTCTTTGCCTCAGCATACCAAGCCTTGAGCGGCTGCTCCGCGTCCTGATAGTCGGGCTGCTCCCAGAACTCCCGCAGCGTCCGCTTTGCGATGATGCGCATTCTAGTTTCCGCCTCCAGTATATCCCATTTAGGGATGTTTGTCAATAGCTATGCTTCACAATATGGGATTTAGCCAGTTGCCAGTTGTCAGTTATCAGCATGAGTTTTCCAGTAAGCTGTCATCAGAATTCGGAAGTCTCAAAAAGCCCTTTGCACAGCACATCTTGGCACTGTAGGAGCTAAGTTTTCCCCCGAGATAATCATTGGAAGACTTCCGAATTCTCAAGTGGAAAACTCATGTTATCAGTGACCAGTTCTGATCACTGACCACTAGACTTGTTGCCAAATAACACATCGTGCTAATTTTCGACAGGATTTACAGGATTAACAAGATTATCTCAATATTTTTATCCTGTAAATCTTGTAAATCCTGTCAGGTTGTGATC
>CAZDYW010000178.1:0-6033 GCA_964509655.1 uncultured Anaerolineales bacterium | reverse complement strand
CGCCGCCGGGGACGCAGCAGCGCTCGGGCGGAGGATGGGACGGGCTCCCGCCCTCGCTAAGTTCACAAGCGCAGCGCGATTTCACCGTGGTGGGCGGCGGGGAGGATTAACTACAAGGCTGATTTTGGCTTGCAAGTGCGTTTCACCTTTCTTGTCACTCCTCATCCCCGCCGATTATCACCACCCGTGTGCGTCCGCCTTCCACTGGCGGCCCGATGATTTCCATCTCCTCTAGCACCTCCATCAGCCTGGCTGCCCGTGGATGGCCGATGCGCAGTCGCCGTTGCAGGAGTGAGGCTGATGCGCTGTCTTCATCCTTCACCAAATCTATCGCCTGCTGTAACATATCATCTTCGACGTAATCATCTTCGATCCCGTCGGGCATCTCGGGGGGCATCATCCCGGCCCAAGGGCTCTCCGCTTCGTCGACCACTGCTTCTACGCTGTCCGCGCTTGCTTCTCTACGCCAGAAGCCCACAACGCGGTCTAGTTCCTCTTCCGAGACGAAGCACCCTTGCACGCGCACGGGATAACCGGCGTCCGGCGCCACGTAGAGCATATCGCCGTCGCCCAGCAGCGTCTCCGCGCCTTGCATATCTAGAATCACGCGCGAATCGACTTGGCTGGTGGTAGCAAAGGAGATGCGGGCTGGAAAGTTGGCCTTGATTAGCCCGGTGACCACATCGGTGCTTGGACGCTGTGTGGCTACGACCAAGTGAATGCCCGTGGCTCGTCCCATCTGGGCGATGCGGCAGAGCATGTTTTCGACCGCGTCTGGCGCCAGCATCATCAGATCGGCCAACTCGTCGATCAGCACCACCAAGCGCGGCATGGGCGCTTCCCCATGCTTCTGCTTGCTCCTCTTCGCCATCTTGCGGTTGTAATCATCTAGGTTACGCGCCGATAGGTCGGCGAAACGCTTGTAGCGATTGTCCATCTCCAGCGCCACCCAGCGCAGCACCTTGACCACTCGATCCAGGTCAACCTCTACCTCGCCGTAAAGGTGGGGCAGACCGTTGAAACGCACCAACTCCACCATTTTAGGGTCGATCATCACCATCCGCAGCTCGTCTGGGGTGTTGTTGTAGACCAGGCAAGTGATGATAGATTTTATGCAGACTGATTTCCCGGACCCGGTGGTGCCCGCGATCAGCAAGTGTGGCATTCTGGTGAGATCGGCCACGATGGGATCGCCGGAGACATTGTTGCCCAGGGCGATAGCCAGGGGCGATTCGAGCTTGCGGAATTCATCGGAGGCCATAACTTCGCGGACGCCGACGACCTGGACGTTGGTGTTGGGCACCTCGATGCCGACGTAGGGGCGGCCGGGGACGGGAGCCTCGACGCGCAGGCGGGGGGAGGCCAAGGCCAAAGCGAGATCGTCCGCGAGTGTGCTGATCTGTCGCACGCGGATCTTGCGCTCGCCGGCCCGAGGCCGTTCCACAAAGCCAGGCTCGACGCCGAACTGGGTCACGGTGGGGCCGACGCGCACTTCGATCACCTCCACCGGCACGCCGAATTGGGCCAGAGTCTTTTGAATGACGCGCGATTTGTGGCGCACCTCTTGGTCGGTCAAGGCTGGCCCCTTGGTTTCGTTCAACAGGCTCAAGGGGGGCAAGGTGGCCTTGTGGATGCGAGGGGAAGGCTGAGGCGATTTAGTAGAGGCGGTCTTGGATCGAGATGATTGGCTTCTGGAGGAGGCATCCTCCCTTTTGTCACGCTCTGATGGGCCGGGATGGTAGTTGAACGGAGGTTGTGAGGTGGATTGAGCCTTCCTTTGTTGCATAGCTGCCGACAGATCGCTCCGCAGGGATTGGCTCCTGCGTTGAAGGTTTAGCACTCCCTGCTTCACATCCTCGAAGGTGAGGTCGAAGGCCAGCGCCAGTCCCAGCGCCAGCATCGTCAGAAGTATGACAATCGTGGTCGGCCACCCCAGGTAGGTGGAGAGCAATGTTGAGAGCGCCCAGCCCACCAGTCCCCCGCCCCAGTTTTCCTCCACCAAGTTCCAGAGATCACTATGACCGACGGCGGCATGTGTCAAGGCCAGTAAGCTGAAGAAGACTAGCTCGGCGCCGACGAAGGGACGCCAGCGCCATCTTGCAGGGCGATCCAGGTGGTGTTGTAGCCAGAGCAGTCCGGCCAGTACGATGGTCACCGCCGCTGGATAGACGCCCCAGCCCAGCATATATTGCAGCCAGTCCACCCAGGCAGTGGCCCAGCGGCCTTTCGTCACGCCAAACACGGCCAGGATCGTGATTATGCCCAATGCCGTGATGATCAAGGCCAATATTTGCTGGGTCAATGGCCCAAGAATGGCGCTCTTTTTTCCTTTTCTGTTCATATTTCCACCTAAGGCAGATTGGTTCAACCTCTGGGATTGAACCAATCTATCATCGATTCTACCTATTTACCTTTAGCCTTTGCAGCTTCAGCCCCATTCGGCGTCGATCCCCGTCCACATTGAGCACCTTGACCGTCACATTGTCGCCCACTTTTACCACATCGCGCGGATGGAGAGAATCCTCGCTCACCAACTCCGAAACGTGGATTAGGCCCTCCAGGCCGTCTTCCACCTCGACGAAGGCGCCGAAGTTCACCACGTGTGTGATGACCCCGTCGATGATCTGCCCGATGTGGTAACGTTCTCCCACCATATGCCAAGGATCAGGTTGGAGGTTTTTGATGCTCAGTCCCACACGTTCTTTGTCGTGATCGACGTTGAGCACGTAGACTTCCACCACTTGGCCCGGTTCGAGCACATCGCTGGGATGGTCCACCCTACCCCAAGAGAGCTCCGAAATATGCACCAGGCCCTCAAATCCCCCCAAATCCACGAAAGCGCCGAAGGAACATAGATTAGTCACGCGCCCTTGCGTCACGTCGCCTGGCTTAAGGCTGTTCAGCAAATCCCCGCGTCGTTCTTCGTCTATGCGAGTGGCACGTTCCGAAAGTACGAAGCGTTCGCATTCGGGGTCCAATTCAATAATCTTAAGCTCTAAATTTGTTCCGACGAGACTGTGCAGTTCTTGACGTCGCTTCTTCCCATCCTGCGAGGAGGAGAGATCCAAGAGATGGGATGCAGGCACGAACCCGTGTAAGTCGTTCCATTTTACCAATAACCCGCCTCTATTACATCCCACGACCGGTAGATCCAAAACCTCTCCTCGCTCCATAGATTCTCGTGCTTTTTCCCACCGATCCTCGGCGGGCGGTATTTCTTGATGGCTCCGGGAACCTTGATCCGTCGTTACATCACGGGATTGCTCTTCCCAGCACCAACTCCAATCCGCTTGCGTGGAAATCGACGCTGCCCGACCGTTTTCACCATCGCGCAGCAAGGATTCCCAGTATCCCTCGTCAAGCGGTGCGTTGGGTGGCACCCATTCCCTAATCTGACTCATCCTTCTTTCGCCTCCTACTCCCTACCTACCTAACCCCTAGTCCCTAATCCATAACCTCTGCTTTATTATTTCGCAACTCCTCCTTTTCCATCTCGGCTAACATCTGGGCCGCGGCCTTGATCGCAATGCGCTGCTTGCGGTAGAGATCAGATTCGCTCATCGCTAGCCGCTGCGCGACTTCCCGCACTTTGAGTCCCTGAAGGAATTTGAGCTCCAAGATGTTATACAACAGCCAGGCCGGAGCCGTCATCTTGCGCTCACCCTCTGGGCGCATACGCTCGATGGCCTGTCGCAGCACTGACCGCAGCCCCATCATGGCATTTCCCTCTTGTTCCTGCGTCGCCCTCTCCACGACTTGCAGGGCCATAAGCGGGCTCGTGGTCAACTTGGGCCCACCCCAGTAGTGCTTGAGCGCGTCCCGCACCCACTGCCGGAAATCGCTCGATTCCACCATGCTGAAACCAGAGAGTGCCTGCTCGCCGACGTAGTGCACTATGCCCCGCCGCCGCTGAATATCCTCAATCTCCGGTATGATGCGCTCCAATGCGCTGAAGATGCCTTGTTGCAAACGCCGATCTTCCAAAGCCACTGCCGCTTGGGCGAGTAGAGCCTCTACGCCTTCTTGTTCTTCTTCGCTCAGATCAGGCTCTGGGGAGCGCGCCGCTATGCCCACCACGCCCAACACGGTATCATGATCCTTTATCGTGCGCAATGGCGCCAGCCAGTAACCGTCCCATACAAAAAGCTCTCCGTAGCGTCGGATGCTCTTCTCAGAATCGGCGGTGACTTCGGCCTCGATGGGAAGCTCATTTGTCTCTTGCAAGGAGGCCTGCCAAGCCTCCAATGGTAGCCCGCCGACCATGTCCGGTTCCAGTTCCCCGCATATGACCTCCAAGTGGGGCTCACCGCCGTCGATGACGGCCACGAATGCCGTCTCTACCCGCAGCATGTCACAAAGCGCCGTGAGCACGTTTTCCAGGAACTGCTGCAAGTCGGTGGTGGTCAGCAAGCGGTTGGATAACTGCTGAATCCACTCTATCTCCGGCTGATCCTGACGATAGAGCGCTCGGTCGATCAGCGGCTTGGCTACCTCGATGCCGAGCTGCATCAGCAGGATGGCACCGACGACGCCGAAAAGCATCAAGCGGCGACTTGGAAGGCCCAGCCAGCCCTCTGCTTGGAAGGTGATGATGATGACCAGTACCACCAGCGTGGCAACGAGCGGGCCGCGCAGCAGAAAATGCACCAGCCGATGTTTGGCTATCCGGTCCGGGGTGAGTGCACCGAAGGCGGTCACACTGTAGGAAAGTAGCACCAACATTAAACTTACTCCCACATTTCCCAGCACCAGCGTTAGCCAGAGCACGATGCCGGGCGCTGCGGCGGACCATCCGGCGAGGAGCAAGTAGGGAAAGACGCCAGCCGCTGGCGCTGCGAAAGCGGCGGCCATGTAGGTCATTCGGCGCCTCGATGTGGAAGTGAGACAGCGACGGCGTGCGTGCAGCACATTGACCGCGCCCCATCCCACGGCGGCGCAGAAGTAGAGTACGAAGACGGGGAACAGAGGCCCCGGAAGCAAATGGGCCGCATGGTGGGTCAGGGTAACGCCTCGTGCGATGAGATCGGTGGATGTTACGCCGAGCAGGAGCAAGGCGCTGAGCAAGTAGCTGGCTCGCACGGCCCAGTCGCGCAACTTGCTGCGGTCGCCGGTGGTGTTCAGCAGCGCATTGGAGAAATTCAGGTAGGCCGCTGGTGTGAACGCGATACCGATCCATTGAATCCGCAACCAGGGTTGTACAGCTTCGATGTCTTGGGTGTTGAAGAGAGCCAGGTCCACAAAGTAGGTGATCAGCACACATGCCAAAAGAGCCGCGAAAGAGCGTGCTATTTCGTTGCGTGGATTGTAAATAAGCAGGTAGAGCAAGAGAGCGAAGGAGACGATAACGATACCTGAGGAGAGCACGACGTTGATGAGCTCCAACAACCCTTGCAACCCAAAAGCTGAGAGGGAATTCATCAATATATAGCCATTACCTAGGCAAGCCCCTGAAGGTTTCTGGAAACCTTGGGGTTACCGTAGCTTACCTTCGAAAAACAGAGCGATGTCCTGGCTGGGCCAATAGCGGTCGTTGTAGCCGGAAAAGGTCAGCCCGCGCTCCTGGCAGAAGCGGATGGCGGGGTAGTCCTTTGTTGGCACCTCCAAGATCAATCGCAACAAATTGCGCTCTTGAGCCCATTTTGCAGCAGACCTTAAAAGCGTTGTACCTATGCCCTGCTGTCGCCAAGGGCGATCCACGACCAGATCTCCCACCCAAGCCAGTTTATGCTCTTGCTGGATGGTCATCGCCACGTATCCGCGAATCTCGCCGTCCTCCTCCGCCACCAGGAATCCATCCCGCCGCCACCAGCCCGCCAACAGGGCCTCCCCCTGACGAGGGTAAGCGCCCCGCACCTCACGGGGCAAGCGCACCACACGGAAAGTGACCCGCAACAGGCCCTCCTCGTCGTAGGTTTCCATTTGCCACACGTGATCGGTGGTGTAGGAATGATCCAGTGTCCCACATATTTTCAGATCTTCTGGCTCGGCTGGGCGTACTCGCATCGCCTATCCTCTACTAAAATAAGGCAGCCC
>CAZDYW010000177.1:0-6059 GCA_964509655.1 uncultured Anaerolineales bacterium | reverse complement strand
TCGGATTGCCAAATCCGAGCCACATTTAGGGACAACGTGACGCTGTGTCACAAAATGCGGGGATTTGGCAATCCCCTTAGAGCGAGACCCCGCGAAATCCTAGAGACCCCCTTAACCTTAACCCTTACTAGCCCTCTTATGACGGGCGAGATCGGCCGGTTCCAAGCTGTCCACCTCGCCGCTGTAGATGCGCGTCAATCCAACTTCGGGGTCGAGACCGCGTGCCTTTCGCTCCTCGCAGATGTGACATTCCTCCGGGCAGCCGCCAAAGCTGGTGTCCTCGGGCTCCACATACTTCGCGATCACGCCCTCGTAGTTGCGGAAGATCACCGTGCGATTGTTTCTGCTCAGCACGTAGTTGGGGTTAACGGGCGTCTTGCCGCCCCCGCCGGGCACGTCCACGATGAACTGTGGCACTGCGAAGCCAGAGGTATGGCCGCGTAGATGCTCGATGATCTCGATCCCTTTCCCTATCGAGGTGCGGAAGTGGGCGATGCCCTGAGAGAGGTCGCACTGATAGAGATAGTAGGGCCGGACGCGATTCTGTACCAGCCGTTGGACTAACTCTTTCATAATGTAGGGGCAATCATTGAGCCCTTTCAGCAACACGCTCTGGTTGCCCAGGACGAATCCCGCATCGGCCAGCTTGGCCAACGCATCCTTCGCTTCTTCTGTTACTTCCTTGGGATGATTGAAATGCGTGTTGATCCAGACCGGAGGATATTTCTTCAGCATGTTCAGCAGGTCGTCAGTGATGCGCTGAGGAAGCACCACCGGGATGTTGGTGCCGTGGCGGACGATCTCGACGTGGGGTATCTCGTAGAGTTTGGCTACGATGTATTCCAGCCTTTTGTTCGAGAGGGTGAAAGGGTCGCCTCCGCTGAGGAGCACGTCGCGCACGCCCTTGGTCTCTCGCACGTAAGCGATCATCTCATCGATCTGATCCATCGAAAGCGCTCGGTCCGTCTCACCGGCCATCCGCCTGCGTGTGCAGTGGCGGCAGTACATCGAGCACTGATCGGTGACCAGGAATAACACTCGATCCGGATAACGGTGAGTGAGCCCTGGCACCGGTGAATCCATGTCCTCATGCAATGGGTCCAGCATATCCTCGGGGCTGACGTGAGTCTCCTCAATCGTGGGCACAGCCCGCATCCTGATCGGACAGGTCGGATCGTCCGGATCCATCAAACTGGCGTAATAGGGCGTGATTGCCATGCGCAGTGAGTTCAGCGATTTCTCGATCACTTCCTGCTCGGCCTCGGTGAGGTTGATCACTTGGCTCAGTTCGTCGACCGTTGTGATCCGATTGGCAATCTGCCAATGCCAGTTGTTCCATTTCTCCTCGTCCACATCCTTCCATAGAGGGATGCTACGATATGACCTTCTCTCCATGTTACGATAATCTCCCTTAGTAACCAAGTTGGGGCACCGACGTGCCCCTGGGTAATGAAAAGACACATCACCCGCGTTCTTTATACCGTCTCCCATGTCTCGGTGAAGTTGATGCCGAGTTCTTCCAGTTCTGCCAGGATCGGTTCGTATAGTTCGGGTACCACGGGCGTTTGCACGCCGGTCAGTTCGACCTCGCCTTGCAGGATCAGCTTGACCCCGATAGCTACGGGCAATCCCACAGTGCGGGACATCGATGTGTCGCCGTGGGGGATCCCAAAGTCGACCATCGTGGAGGTGATTTCCTCTTTGTGATCTGGATATTCGGCCACGAATTCATGTTTCAAGATCAGCATATCCCGCTCGCCCTCTTCATACTGCATCTTCTCCAGCATGCGGGCGGTGAGAACATCGATGGGCGCTCCTTTATCCAATGGCAGTGGATGTCGCTTCGCTTCTCTTTTATGCTGGATCGGATCGTCGCTCAAGAGGCCCAGCCATTCCATATTGTCGATGACTTGCGAGTCATTGTCAAGCTCCAGGTAGTCGGCCAATTCCTGTCTTAGATTCTCGGTCTCACTGCCTATGAGCTCGGCCGTGAAATCGGCGAAGGTCATGTCGGTGAGATCATCCCATTCTTCCTCGTCTAGCACCCCTAGCTCTACCATCTTTTTCATCGTGGAGCACCAACCCACGTTGCGCAGCGTGCCGCGGAACATTGCCTCGCTCGGCTGGATGCCGTAGGTCTCCATATAGGGCAAGCTGTCCCGGTTGGGGTAGCCCTCGTAATCTATCATCTCACCCTCTACTTCGACGGGCACGATCCAGTATTGGTCGAACAGTTCCTCGCCGGGGACGAAAACCTCTTCCCCATCCCTCAAGTAGTGGGCCGAGTTCTTGCTCGCCAGGAGCACACCTTTGGGGCTCCAGGAGAACTTGTAGCCGAAGGGGTTGGTGTTCGCCTCCGGCGCGGGCAGTCCGCCGCACCAGGAGATGAAGCTGATGATCTTTCCGCCTTCGCTTTGCACGTGGTGGATGACCTTCATAGCGGTCATGTGATCGATGCCGGGATCCACGCCGCATTCGTTCAGCAGGATGACTCCGGCTTCCTTCGCGGCTTTGTCCAGCTGGGTCATCGCCTTCTTGACGTAGGATGTGGTAGCCATATGTTTGCCATGCTTGATGCAGAAGCGGGCGACCTTGGGGTGGTAGGCGTAGGGCAGGAGGCTGACGGCTAGATCGCACTGGCTGATCAGGTTCTCCAGCTCTTCGTCGTTCTTCACATTTAGCTGCACAGCCGCGCCGTTTTCATATCCCTCGACGATAGCCTCGGCTTTGCTGACCGTGCGGCTTGCCACTGTGACGTGAAAGCCCTGCTCCAATAAGTAGCGGGTGTGGGCACCGGCCACCAATCCGGCGCCAAGTACGAGAATCTTCTTCATCTATACTATCTCCTTGTTTCTTTTTTATGCTTCTACTGTTCAAGAAATTCTTCAATGTAGCGGTATTCGGGCGTCAGTTCGCCTTTGTGAACGATAACGGCCCGTTTGATCTCCGGCGGAAGGTCCAGATCTTCAAAATCCACTGAGTAATCCGCCTTGGCGATCTCCGGTATGAACTCTCGGAGCACTGCGCTGAAATCGACCGACGCTTCGCGAGGCAGTTCGCTGGGCAGAATATCCACAGCCATCACCACCGGCCCTTCGCCCTCGTAGCCATCGCTGGTCTCACCGGTGAGGGGATTATAGACGAAGACCGGCTTGTCCACCTTGGTGGAGCGGACGGTGCATTCTATAGCGCCATCAATGTCGCAACTGATGTCGCCGATAACCCGCAGGCGTGGCTTACCCTCGCTGTATAGCTGCTTGAGATATTCCTTGCTGACCAGCCGAGGGTATTTCTCCTCCCAGTAGATGCAGTTCATGATCATCGTCAAGTGAGGCACGTAACTCTCGAATGTGCCGCGATATTTCTCCGGATGATCATAATAATCTTGCAGCTCGAACTCATCTTCGGGAGAGATGGGTTCCACCGTGTGCTCTTCCTTGAACACCACCTTGTAGATGACGTGTGAGTCATAATCCGAACCTTCTGCCACGGAGGCGACCTCGCTGGGCTCTATCTCCTTGATGGGCAGCAGGTCGAGGATGTCCCAAGTGCCGCGTGCGACATTGCCATATCCCGCGATGCCGCAGATCAATGGGGCTACTTCGTCGGGCAGCCCCTGGCTCTTGATTTCCTCACCGATTTCGGTCAGTTCCGCCTTGACCTCCTCCAGGCCATCATACTTGTAGGTGTTCTGCAATCGGCTGAAGGGATTGGGGATGCCCTCCCAATCCAGGCGTTTGCCCAAGGCCCAGAGCGATTCGATCATCCCGACGACACCGGCGTGCCATCCGAAGAATATCAAGCGCCGGTCCCTTTCGTCGGTGACTTTCTCGTAGTCGATCAGCGTGCATCCCAGATCCATCATTTTCTGGAGCATTGGCATATTGTATGCTTGCCCCTTGATCACGTGGGCGAAGAAGACGTAGGTTTTCTGAGGCTCGAAGAAATCTTCGGGCATCTCTTTGACCGCGAAGATGACGGGGCAAGAGGAGAGGTCCTCTTTCACGCTCGCTCCCACCTGTTCGAACTCCTCTTCCGAGAAAGCACGAATGGGGGAGGGTTGCACGCAGACCTCTACGCCATGCTCCTCCTTGAGCTTCTCAGCATCTTCGGGAGTCACCGGTGTGCGGCGCTCCCACTTGCTTTTGTCTTCGCGACGAACTCCAATGCGTGTGTTCATCTATACGTAACTCCTTTCATCATTTGTCCATTCTTCTCGAAAAGTTGGTGGGGAAGACCCTAAAGGTATTCAACCCTTTAGGGTCTCTCAAGTGCTCCAATAATCGAGAGTCTACACGTTCCTTAAAATTCATCATGTACCACACGACCATCGAAGACGGTCAGTGTGGCCTTGGCTTGGGCGATCTCCATCGGCGCGGTTTTTTCGAGTTCGAAGATGTCGCGGTCGAGCACGACGCAATCCGCCAGCTTGCCCGGCGTGATACTCCCCAGATTAGCTTCTTGTCCACTGACCACCGCCGGCCCCATCGTGAATCCCCAAACCGCCTCGGCCACGCTTAGACGTTGTTCCGGATACCACCCTCCGGGCGGGTCACCGCTGAGCCGTTGGCGCGTGACGGCGGCGTGAATTCCTTGCAAGGGGTTGGGATCGGCCACCGGACAGTCGGAGCCGAAGGCCAGCGTCACCCCCGCGTCCAGCAAATCCCGGAAGGGGTAGGCGAAGCGCCCGCGTGCTCCTACCGATGCCTCAATCATGGGGATGTCGTCGGTGGCGTGGATGGGCTGCACCGAGGCCACGACTTCCAACTGGGCCAGCCGCTCCACATCCTCGGGGCGGATCATCTGCACGTGCTCGATGCGATGAAGCGCATTAGTGCCGCCCGTGGCCCGTTGCGTGGGCAGTTGCTCGAAGACGTTGATCAGCTCCCGGTTGGCTCGGTCGCCGATGGCGTGGATCGCTACGGTCAGTCCCGCCCGGTCTGATTTTCGTATAGCCTCGCCGATCTCATCCATCGGTGTGAGCGGCATACCGCATTCGCCTGTGTCCTCGTAGGGCTCCAACATCCAGGCCGTTCGCGCTCCCTGTCCGCCGTCGGAGAAGAGTTTGACGTGTCCGACGCGCAGATAATTGTCTCCGAACCCGGTGCGCAGCCCCAGCGCGATGGCCTCGTCGAGGCGCTCGCCGGGGATGTTCATCCACATGCGCAGTTCCAACCAGTCCGATTTTTGCAGCGTTTGGTAAGCGTGGAAAGCTGGGGGGCCATCCTCGCCGCCCATGATGCGGTAATCGTGGACCCCCGTCAATCCTAGGCGGTGGAGGATCGGGAATCCTTCGCGCATAGCCTCGACCGTTGCCTCCTCGGTGGGAGGCGGGATGATGTCGGTCACCAGGTTGATGGCCAGTTCGCGTAACGCGCCGGTCGGTTCTCCCGCTTCGTCGTGGGCGATGACGCCCTGTGGTGGGTTGGGAGTGTCGGCGGTGATGCCCGCTTCCTGGAGCGCACGGGAATTAACCACGACCAGGTGCAGATCGCAACGCCAGAGGATGACGGGGTGGTTGGGAGCGGCCTCGTCCAGATCGGCGCGAGTTGGCATGCGCTGATCGGGCCAGCGGGTCTCGTTCCAGCCTTGGCCCTGGATCCAATCGCCGGTCGGCGTCTGACGCGCTTTTTCCGCCAAGCGTTCCTTCAGATCGTCCAGAGAGGTCGTTTCGGCCAAAGGGAGCTGGCGCAGGCCGAGCGCCCAATCGCGATAGTGAAAGTGTGCGTCGGTCATGCCGGGCAACACCAACCGCCCGTTCAGGTCGATCTCGCGCGTCTCAGGGTCGGACAGCGCACGGATTTCCTCGTCGTCCCCCAGCGCGAAAAAACGACCATCACGTATGGCGACAGCCGTGGCCTGGGGAAAATCGGCGTCTTGCGTGTGCAACTTACCGTTGTATAGTATTAGCATAGTTTTTAACCATCCTTGATTTGGTAGTCTCCCCCTTGGGTGTTGTTGCTCTTAGAGTTTGTTTGAAAATTCAGTTTATGCAGCCAAATTCGCTAAGCGCGGCCTTCGTAGGGGCGGGGCTCTGTACCCGCCCGCGTGCATTTTGT
>CAZDYW010000176.1:0-6135 GCA_964509655.1 uncultured Anaerolineales bacterium | reverse complement strand
GCGCGTTTAGGTGATACGACCGCCACCGGTGATGCCATCACAGGCCCCGGCGTGCCCACCGTGCTGATCGCCGGACAGCCCGCGTCGGTGATCGGCGATACTGTTTCGGGTAACGCTTGCACCGGCGCCATCGCGATGGGCAGCACCACCGTGCTGATCGGCGGCCGACCGGCAGCCCGCGTCACTAGCCAGGTGACGGGCGTCAACCCGTATAGCGGCGTTCCGGTCACCACAGCGGTCGCCGTGGGCGCCCCAACTGTGCTGATCGGTGGATGAGGCCCATTTGCAACCTGCAATTAAGCGAAGCGACACAATCTGCAATCTATAAGGACTACGCTTATGAGGCAAAATATCAAAAGTAGAGAGTATCTGGGTCGAGGATTAGCTTTCCCACTGCGGGTCGATGCCAGGGGTGGGATCGCTTTGACCAGCGGCGAGCGGGACATCGTGCAGTCCATACGCATAATTCTGGGAACCAGTCCCGGCGAGCGGGTGATGCGACCAGAGTTCGGCTGCCGGGCTCAGGAGCGTCTCTTCGAACCGCGCAATGCCGCCACTGAGACACTGATCCAGCAAGATGTGATAGAGGCACTGGAACGCTGGGAGCCGCGCATCAACGTGCAATCGGTGAGCGTCCTCAGCGGCGAGGAGCCCGAAAGCGCCCTGTGGGTCGAGATCGAATACACCATCAAGACGACCCACGATCGCCGCAGCATTGTCTACCCCTTCTTCCTCGTCGGTGAGGAGGAATGGTAGGTCGTTCTTACACATTACATTTCACGGAGATGACCATGGCACTTCCATCCCCCAATCTCGATGACCTGCGCTTCCAGCGTGATCTGGTGGACGAGGCCCGAAGACGCATCGTCCGTTACTGCCCCGAATGGACGGAGTATAATCTGAGCGATCCGGGCATTACGTTGATCGAGCTCTTCGCCTGGATGACGGAGAGGATCACCTACCGAATGAACCAGGTGCCGGAAAAGCATTACATTGAATTCCTGGATATGCTGGGCATCCAGCCCCAGCCGGCCAGCAGCGCGCGCACAGATCTCACTTTTTGGCTCTCTGTCTCCTTGCCCATCAGCCCGGAAAATAGAGAGCCCGTAATCGTCCCCGCTGGCACCGAGGTCCTCTCGCGCAGCATGGGTGAGGAGGAGGAAGAGGTAATCTTCACCACCGATCGACAATTGACCATCAAGCCACCCCAGTTGATGCAACTGCGACGCGAGGAGGACTTTCACAAGAACTATTTACCTCGGTTGGGTATTGAGACCTTTTACACATTCGACCAAGAAAAGCCTAAGGTGGGCGATACCTTCTACCTCGGCTTCGAGGAGACGAGCGACATTAGCGGGCACATCTTAAAGCTCTCCTTCGAGTGTGAACGAACGCAAGCTGTCGGCGTGCGACGTGAGGATCCGCCATGGGTCTGGGAGTGCTCGGCTGAAGATTCAGCCACGGGCGACAGCATCTGGGAAGAGGTGCCGCCCAGCTCCCGTCCAGGCGAAAAGGATACCACAGGCGGGCTGAACAACCCCGAAGGACACTTGGTGCTCTACCTACCCTTGAATATGCGCCCCGATCAGGTCTACGGGCGCAACGCGTATTGGGTGCGCTGTCGTCTGGAGCAACGCCGCCCCGAACAAGGAATGTACACCGAGTCCCCGCGCGTGATCGATGTCACCGCTCACGCACTTGGCGCAGCGGTCCCATCCACTCACGCAGTGATCGTGGAGGATGAGGTTCTGGGCCGTAGCGATGGGGAGCCGGGTCAGTCATTCTATCTTGAGTACGCGCCCATCCTGAGATTGCAAGAGGGCGAGACAGTCGAGGTGGAAGAGAAGCGGCACGGCGAAATGGTACTCGTTCCCTGGCAGTACGTTGCAGATTTCTCGCGTTCCGAACGTTACGACCGCCACTTCACGATAGATACGGCCAGCGGCGAGGTGCGCTTCGGCCCCGCTGTCCGCCAGCCCGATGGCACGATCCGCCAATATGGCCGCGTGCCCGAGGCCGGTCGAGAGATCCGCTTCACGCGCTACCGCTACGGCGGCGGGGTGAAGGGCAACGTTCCAGCAGACAGCCTTCAGATGCTCACCACCTCCTTGGCCTACATCTCGCGGGTCAGTAACTTACACCGTGCATCTGGCGGGCGCGATCCAGAGAGTTTGGAAGAGGTCAAAACCCGCGCCCGGCGGGAGCTACGGGCGCAGCGGAGAGCGGTCACAGCCGAGGACTATGAGCAACTGGCTATGGGAGCCACCCGCGCCGTAGCCCGCGTCAAGTGCAACGCAGCCCGTTCCGGGGATGGGCGATTGCCACCAGGTACAGTCGAGATTTTAATCGTACCAGCAGCAATCGACGCGCTGCGTGCTGGCGACCTGAGCCAGCTACATATGGATGAGACGCTATCCAAGACAGTCAGCGAACACCTGGACGAGTATCGCTTGCTGACCACCATCTTGCGTATCCAAGAACCCACCTACGTGGGGGTCAAAGTGCAAGCCGAGATCATTCCCTCGGAGTTCAGCCGCCCAGAAGTGGTCCAAGCAAGAGTCGCTGAAAGCCTGCGCAACTTCATCAGCCCGTTGAAATTGAATGAGAAAGAGGCTCAAAGTGACGAGTTGATGGGCTCTGACTGGGAAGGGTGGCCCTTTGGCCGCGACCTCTACGTGGCCGAGATCTTCTCACTGATCCAGCGAGTGCCCGGCGTCAAGCACGTGCTAGACGTACAACTCAGCACGCGCCAAGTGATACCGGGGGAATACGAGGATGTAGAAGAGGGACTGACGGAGGGTAAAAACGCACTTTCGCCAATGGAGGACAAGGTAGTGCGTGTTCCAGCGAATACGCTGCTCTGCTCGCTGGCGCATGATATCACGCTGGCAGCTTTAGACCAATGAAGAATGAGCAAATGACAAATGAACAATGGAAATTGTCAGGCAAGAGTAGATCACGTCGTTGATTTCTACCATCGCTATCCCGGTGAGAAGGTGACACTTTTCACACGCGCTGAGATCATGGAGCCGAGGGAAGACCTCACTCTGCGAATCTCACTTCCGGAGGAACTGGAGTTAGACGAGCTATGGGCCGTTTCCAAGCCGGACGGTCAAACAGAAATCGATCAAACCTCCTCTGTTGAGGTAGACGGAGCCAAACACATCCTCGTCTGGTCGCTCGCGGGCGAACTTGCACCCCGGAGCTACGAGTACCGTACTGAGGCCACAGTGGCATCCACAAGCCGAGATGTGCAAATTGAAAGTAGGGCCGTGTTGACGGGCACGGCTGAAGATTCAGACCAGCAAGTCGTCCTGGCCGAGGAGAGCACGACCATCTCCGTCCAATCCAAGGGACGGTATCTGCGCTATTTGCCAGAAATTTATGAGCAAGACGATCTGATGTCCCGTTTATTGATGCTATTTGAGAGTTTCTGGGCACCCATCGAAATGCAGATCGACAATATGCACTGCTACTTCGACCCGCGCTTGACGTCGAGCAGATTGCTGCCCTGGCTTGCTACCTGGGTAGGATTGGATCCGGACGAGCGCTTGCCGGAAGAGCGACAGCGTGAGTTGCTCCGTTCCGCGGTCTCGCTTTACAGGCGGCGAGGTACAGGGCACGGGCTGAAGGATTATCTGGAGATTTACACCGGAGGCGAAGCAAAAATAATAGAATATCGAGCCGAGAACTTTCGCCTGGGACCAGAAGCCAAGCTGGGGCCAAATATCGCCCTGGGCCGGGAAAACGAACCGCACACATTCACCGTGATGCTGAACTTGCCGCCGATGTCCGATTTGGATCAGGGTAATAGACACCCCACCGATGAGACCGCCCGCCAAGCAGAGAAGCGCCGCCGTACTATCAAGCGCATCATTGAGACCCAAAAACCGGCGCACACGGGCTACAAGTTGGTGATAAGTGAGACGTGAAACGTGAAGCGAAAGCGTAAGCGCGGGAGATAACTATGAATAATGACCAACTGCAAAATTTTCCAACCAGACGGATCAAGCCTGTCGATGGCATGGCGGTGACCGCTGAGGTATGGGAGGAAGCGCATAGCTACCACCGACAGCGATTGCAATTCCATGAGCTTTTTCAGCACGGCGCTGGCGTCGTGACCGGGCTGAGTGTCATTGCTAGCGATCCTCCCGACAGCGCAGTATACATTTTGCCGGGAGTGGCCATCGATCCAGAGGGCCAGCCCATCATTATGAATGAACCAGTGACCTACGACATCGGGGGGAGTGCAGAGGGATTGCTATACGTGCTGCTCAGCTATGGCGAAAGCCGCCCCCGTGCTGCCGGGGATCGTCCGGATAGCCCCCTCTACGTACACACGGAGTTCGGCATCGAGGCACGTTCGAGTTTACCCGATACTCCCTGTGTGGAGCTGGCTCGCATCCGCAGACAGAGCCGCGAATCCCCCATATTCAACGCGCAGGATAAAGTCCATCCTGGCCCGAACGAGATTGACCTGCGCTTCCGCCACGAGATCGGGGCGCGGCCCCGGCGGATGTTCAGCATGGCGGTGAGCTACGTCGGGGGCGGGATGAAGGACGTGAGACACGGACGTGGGGCGGACTTGATGGCCCGCGCCTTCGGCCGCGCTCACATGGACAACGTAGCAAGGAGCTTGTCTGTCGATCACAACATACCCCTCAACGGGGATCTGGAGTCCTACACGCTGCTCTATCTGGTGGGGCAAGGCTCCTTCCAGCTCAGCAAAATGGAGATGGAGACATTGTACACCTATATGCAGAATGGCGGCACGGTCTTCATAGAAAGCTGTCGACGCGAAACTGGGAGTGAAAATGCACCTGGCGGGGACCCACCGGCCGACACATCATTCTATAATCTACTGGCAGACCTAGGCGTGGAGCTCAACGAACTGCGGTCCGACCATCGGCTGCTGAGGGAGCCGTTCCTCTTCGCCGCGCCGCCGCAAGGCTTCGAGACACAAGGCACGCCGCGTGTAGCAGTGAGCGGATCGGTGATATTCAGCACCTACGACTACGGCTGCCTATGGCAAGGAGAGCGACGCAGCGGGTCGGCCTCCAGGGAGGCCATTCGCGCGGCGCTGGAATGGGGGGCCAACATCGTCACATATGCCGCCGAGCGGAGAGATAGAATGTCGAATGATGAATAGAGAATGACGAATGTGTTCCACAACTCGCATCACAAGTAGTTCACATCATGATTGAGATTATCGACAAGGACGGCTGGCGCAAGGCTTTTCGTCTGGGGAAGACCATCACCCACGTCGGCAGTGCTCCCCACAATGATATTGTGTTGGAAAACTGGCGTGGCAGCGGTGTGGAGCCTCGCCACCTACAACTGATCGCTCTGCCGCAAGGGTATCGCCTAGTTAATCTGGGTAGCGCGTCCATTTCGCTGATCGACTCGGATACGGTCCTCCATTCCCGTTCCTCGGTGCAAGTGGACGCAGGAGCAATCATCAAAGTGGGCGAATTCACTCTGACCTTTTACGAGGAGGCACGAAAGGCTGCTCCCTCTCCCCTTCCCATCCCAAGGAGAGATACCGGGGATGAGGGTCAAGCAGCGCCTCCCTCTTTCCCCTTACCTCAGCCCTCTCCCCAAGTAGGAAAGGGAGCACCGGCCAGGGATGAGGCCCAGGTGACACGTGACACTGTCTCCTCACTCCAACCCTCAACCTTGGCGGATGAGGTGGCACCTCCAAAGCCGAGCACCTCCGATGTGATTGGAGTTGACCTCTCCTTGTCGGGAACGACATTGGGACCGAATAGCCCCCTAGAGGGTATGATCAAAGTACGCAATCTAGGAGATCAGACGGGAGTGCAGTTCAAGTTGACAGTGGAGGGTCTAGCTGCTGAGAATTATAGCATCGGGCCGGGGCCAATTTTGTTCCCCAACGCCGAGAGAGAAGTTCCATTGCGCCTCTATCACCCGCAGAAGCCCGAGCCGCTGGCCGGTGAGCACCACATTCAAATCCACGCTACAGCTCCGAACGAGTATCCAGGCGAGCGGGCAACAGCCTCTCAGGTGATCCAGATTCTCCCGTTCTACAGACACCGCCTGCGAATATTGAATGGAGAATGATGAATGAAGGCGAGTCAAACGACTTTACCAGGATGCACAATTCGCAACCTGCAA
>CAZDYW010000175.1:0-6137 GCA_964509655.1 uncultured Anaerolineales bacterium | reverse complement strand
TGGACCCGAGGCCCGCTGCCCAGCAGCGTGGACGGCGAGGGAGAGCGGCGCGCCATCCACATCAGCGGGGACGTGACGGTCACGCTGCGCATGCTCTCCCTGGTCAACGGCCAAGCCGATTACGGCGGCAACGTCTACGCGAAGGACGCTGGGCTGCGCTTCGTCGCTACGCCGATTATGAGCGGCACTGCCGATTACGGCGGGGGGCTCTATCTCCAGAACTGCCGCACATCCTTCGATCCAGGGGACTTATCCCTTGATCTGGGAGACGGACTGGGCGACGGGCTGCTCGACCAACTGGACGTCAGCAATTTGCTGCTGATCCAGAATAACGCCGCACAATACGGGGGCGGTATTTACATCGAGGGCGGTATGCCCATCTTGGCGGGGCTGGCCGTCCGCTCCAACACGGCCACGGCGGATGGCGGCGGCGTCTACGCGGCGGGCGGCGGGCCGATCTTCGCCGGTGGGCTCATCCTGGAGAATCAGGCCGGCGAGCGGGGCGGCGGGCTTTTCCTGGAGGATAGCGCGGCCCGCATCGCGGCCAGCGCCATCTACTCCAACACTGCCGGAGATGGGGCCGGATTTTACCTGGACGGGCCGCTGGCCTTCACTGAGCTGACCGTGCCCATCATCGCCAACAACTACGTGCGTTACAATCGCACCACCTCCAGCCAAGGCGGCGGTTTCTACTTCCGCAGGGCCATCGCCGGGCTGGTCAACAACGTCATCGCCGACAACGAGGCCGACGACGGCGCGGCGCTCTATCTCTGGGCCTCATCACCGCAGCTTTTCCAGAACACTATCGCCCAGAACAGCGGCGACAGCGGCATCTACTTGACCGACGAGCCCGGACAAGCCTGGCCGCCCGTGGCGCCCATCCCCAGCTTGCCCACGTTCACCAACACCATTGTCGCCAGCCAGACGCTGGGCGTCTATGTCGATTCATCCGGCCTGCCCGCGCCGCTGGAGAATCAGATCACGCTGAAATCCACGCTCTGGTGGGGCAACGGGAGCGACGCCGAGGGGCCGGGCCTGGTCGTCCGGGAAGACGACATTGAGGGCAATCCGCGCTTCAAATGCACGGGCAAGCTGCCCGATTGTGTGCTCCCCTATCATCTGGCGGAGGAGGGATCGGCGGCGGTGGACGCCGGGGTAGTTCCGGCGCTCTCAATCCCGGGCACCGATCTGCTGGTCGACATCGACATGCAGCTCCGCCCCTCGAATCAGATCTATGACATCGGCGCGGATGAGGTGGTGACGCGGGCGTTCGACACCTGGTTTATGCCCCCGCTCTCGACGCTGAGCGCCGAGCCCGGCCAGACGGTCACGCACGCGCATCAACTGATGAACACGGGCCTGCAGACCGATACTTACGAACTGAGCTTCCACAGCGGCAGCGGATGGGCGACGCTGGTTTCCGCCTCCTCCATCACGCTGACCGAAAAGGCCAGCGCCACCGTTCAGGTGCGCGTGTCGGTGCCCGAGACGGCGACCAGAAATATGCACGACACCAGCACCATCACCGCCACCTCTCAGGGTGCCCTTGAGCGCAAGGGCCACGCCATGGACGTGACGAACGTCTTCACCGGCGGGACGGCCGATCTCTCATTGGGCAAGTGGGCGGACGCCGATGTGGTATCCCCTGGCGAAGCGGTGCGCTTCACGCTGGTCATCACTAACGCGGGGCCGCTGACGGACACCTTCGCCGTCACGCTAACCGACAAGATGATACCCGCCCAGGCCATCGCGGAGATAGACGCGCCGCACGGCGACTGCTGGAGCGACGTGCCACGGGGAATGGTGACTTGCACGCTGACGCTGGAGGGGGCGCCCATCACGCAAGCGCTCGACATCGTCATCACCAGCAGCGAGACCTATACCGGCCTGCTGGTGAACACGGCGGGCATTCGCTCGTCGGCGCGAGACCTCAAAGCGAGCAACAACCTGGCCGAGGCGACCATCAGCCTCTCGTCCGCCAACATACCGCCCGTGGCCGCCGATGACCACTACACCACCGCGGAGAACGTCACGTTGAGCGTGGCCGTCGCCGAGGGCCTGCTGAGCAACGATTTCGACCCCGATGGTTCTGAAGCCAGCACGCTCACAGCCACGTTGACCCATCCGCCCAGCGGTACGCTCAATCTCGCGCCCGACGGCAGCTTCATCTACACCCCAACGCTCGACTTCAACGGCACGGTTACCTTCACCTATCGCGCCGACGACGGGAGCGATCTATCCGACCCCGCCACGGCGACCATCAGCGTGGGAGGCACTCAATTGGTCTACCTGCCACTCGTGATGCGAAGCCCATAGCCGATTTGGCTACAGGAAGACGCCCTTCAGGTGCCAGAAAGCAAAAAGCGAGAGAATCGAAATGGCTAACGAACGAGTCTTAGTCGTAGACGACAGTTTGGTCTATCAGGACATCATCGTCAACCACATCCTGAAGCCCTATGGCTACAAGCCCTTGGCGACACGGGATGGCGATAAGGGCTTGCAGATTGCGCTACGCGAAGCGCCCGACCTGATCATTCTGGATCAACAACTGCCGGGCCTCACCGGGCTTGAGCTTCTGGAAGCTCTACACGAAGAGGAAAATGAGGTTCCGGTCATCATGACGACGATCTACGGATCGGAGGAAGTGGCCGTGAACGCCTTCCGGCTGGGGGTGAGGGACTACGTCATCAAGCCGTTCGAGATCGAGGAAATGCTGGAGGCCATAGACCGCGCCCTGGCAGAGGCGCGGCTGCGAAGTGAAAAGGATGCCTTGGTGCAAGAGCTGATGGGTGCCCACATGCGGCTGGAGGCGGTGCTGACCCACACGGCGGACGCGGTGGTGCTGGTCAACGAGGAAGACCGTGTACTCCTGATCAACAAAGCCGCCCGTGAGGCCTTCGACGTGAAAGGCGACGCCACCTGGCGCCCCTTGGAGAAAGCGATAAAGGATGAACTGCTAAAAAATACCTTCTACCGCGCCAAAGCCCTCGCCAAGTCCACCCGCGCCGAGATTCCCCTCGCCGATGACCGCACCCTCAACGCACACGTCACCCCCATACCCGGTGTAGGTCGAGTGGCCGTCATGCAGGACATCACCCACCTCAAGGAACTGGATCGCATGAAGTCGGAGTTTGTCGCCACCGTCTCCCACGACCTGCGCTCACCGCTGACCTCAATTCGTGGCTTCGCCGATCTGCTGCCCGCGGCCGGACCACTCAACGAGCAACAGATGGAATTTTTGAACAAGATTCAGCGCAGCGTGGCGACGATCACGGAGCTGATATCGGATCTGCTGGATTTAGGGCGCATCGAGGCCGGCGTGCGCATGGATATGGAAGCTTGCTACTGGGAAGACATCATCGAAAAAGTGGTGATAGACCTGCAAAGCCAAGCCCATCATAAAGACCAAAACATCCATCAGCAAATCGAGCCCGACCTGCTTCCCGTGCGCGGCAACCCGCTGCGGCTGGAACAGGCCGTATCCAATCTCCTCGGCAACGCCATCAAATACACGCCGGAGGGAGGAGAGATCACCATCTCGGCCTCCAGTGAGGGCGATCAAATAGCGGTGACGGTGAAGGATGACGGCATCGGCATCCCGCCCAAGGACCTACCGCACATCTTCGAGAAGTTCTATCGCGTCGACAGTCCAGAGACGAAAGACATCGCCGGTAGCGGGCTGGGCCTCTCCATCGTCAAAACCATCGTCGAAAAACATCAAGGGCGCATTTGGGTCGATAGCCAACTGGACAAGGGAAGCGAATTCACCTTTATGTTGCCAGCCGCCGACCCCACAGAACTAGACGGCCCGGAAGACAAGGAATGAACGTGACCAAAGAATGGCTCGAACCCCCGGACATCCCCGTGCCAGCCAAGCTGCGGGCTATGGCCGAGCTTTCAGTCGCCGAAAGACACCCCCTGGTGGCGAAGATTCTCGTCCGCCGGGGGCTGAACACAGTCGAGAGAGTCAAAGCCTTCATCGATCCGCATAGCTACCAGCCCGCCTCCCCCTTCGAGTTGCCGAACATGACCGCGGCCGCCGAGCGGCTGGAGGAAGCCATCCGCCGGGGCGAGAGCATCTGCGTCTGGGGCGATTTCGACGTGGACGGGCAGACATCGACGACCACACTCCTCTCCACGCTGCGAGAGTTGGGAGCCGATGTCCGCTATCACATCCCGACCCGGGACGAGGGCGGTCACGGAGTCCACATCCCCGCCCTGAAGCGCCTCATCGACGACGGCGTCGAGCTGTTGCTGACCTGCGATACCGGCGTCAGCGCACACGAGGCGGTCGAGTATGCCCAGGCCCACGGTATGGAAACGGTCATCACCGATCACCACGATCTGCCGCCCGTCCTGCCCCCGGCCCACGCGGTGGTCAACCCCAAGATGTTGCCCGATGAACACCCGCTACACGAACTCCCTGGAATGGGCTGCGCTTACAAATTGGCGGAGGCTCTCTACGAGCGGGCGGGGCGAGCGGAGGAAGCGGAGCGCTATCTCGATCTGGCGGCGCTGGGCATCGTGGCCGACGTGGCGACGCAGACGGATGACACGCGCTACCTGCTCCAGCGCGGGCTGGAGGCATTGCGCCACACCGAGCGGCTGGGGCTACAGGTGCTGATGGAGATCGCCGAGCTGACGCCGGAATGGCTCACGGAGGAGCACATCGGCTTCGAGCTGGCGCCGCGCCTCAACGCTCTGGGGCGTCTGGCCGACGCCAGCGCGGCGGTCGAGCTATTCATCACCGACGATCTGGAACGTGCCCGCATCCTGGCCACCGAACTGGACGGGCTCAACGCCCGCCGCAAGCTGCTTTGCGATCAGGTCATTCAAGCGGCGGAGGCCCAAATCGAGCAGGACTCATCCTTACTGAAAGAGCGGGCCTTGGTGCTGAGTCATCCGACTTGGCCGGCCGGTGTCATCGGCATCGTGGCCGGACGGCTGGCGGAGAAATATCAGCGCCCGACGATCCTCATCAGCGCGCCGCCCGACGAGCTGGCGCGTGGCTCGGCCCGCTCCATCACCGGCTGTGACATCAGCGCCGCCATCGCTGCCCAGGGGGAGCTGCTGGAGGGCTTCGGCGGTCACCCGATGGCCGCCGGGCTGTCGATCCAAGCGGAGCGCATCCCCACGTTCCGGCGTGCGATCCTCAAAGATGAGGGAGATTTTTTGAAGCCATCAGAGCCCGAACCGCTACAGATCGATGGCTACCTGCCGCTGGCCGACCTCACGCTCGATCTGGTGGAGGATTTGGAGCAGTTGGCGCCTTTCGGGCCGGGCAATCCGCCGCCGACGCTCGCCAGCCGGAACCTCTCGCTGAGAAGCTCCACCGAGCTCGGACGCACCGGGGAGCATCTCCGCCTGCTGGTCGAGGATGAGGCCGGCGTATCCCAAAGGGTGATCTGGTGGCGCGGGGCCGGCTCGCCGCTCCCACAGGGGCCATTCGACCTGGCCTACACGGTGCGGGCCAGCGATTATCGCGGACAGCGGCAGGTGCAGGTGGAATGGATCGACGCGCGGGAGAGGGTGCAAGAGGCAAGAGGCAAGAAGCAAGTTGCAGGTTGCAAGTCGCAGGTTGCAAGTCGCGGGTTGCAGGTTGAGGATTATCGGGGGAGTAATGAGGCGCGGGGATTATTGGCGCAGTTGCGGGAGCGAGATGGGGTACAGGTTTGGATTGAGGGAGCAGCGGACACAACGGGCTGCAGCCGATATGAATTGCAAGCGGCGCCGGCCTTGGTGATCTGGACGACCCCGCCCGGCCCCACTGAACTGCGCGCCGCGCTCGAAGCCGCTGCGCCGGAGACGGTCTATCTCTTTGGCCTGAACCCTTCTGACCAGGATCGCCCGCAGGCATTCCTGCGACGCCTGGCCGGGCTGGTCAAAAGGGCCATCAACGCGGGCGGGCGAGTCGATATCCAGGCGCTGGCAGCAGCCACAGCACAGCGTGAGGCGACGGTACGGGCCGGGCTGGAGTGGCTGGCGGCCCACGGCGACGTGACGCTACACGAAGAAAATGAGGGAGTGCGGCTGGAAATCGGTGATAAGAATCCCAAATCCGACCTGAGCCAAGCCACCGCACGCTTGAGGGCGCTGCTGGAGGAAACGCGGGCCTACCGCGCTCACTTCGCCCGCGC
>CAZDYW010000174.1:0-6171 GCA_964509655.1 uncultured Anaerolineales bacterium | reverse complement strand
AACCTCAATCCTCATCTCCGCATCATCCCAGAAAGTAGAGTCATATTTGGACTGTAGCTTTCGTCTGCGGTGGTTGATGCGATGTTTTGCAGTGGCATCAAAAAAGTGCCCTTTTTGGGCAATCAGAGTCGTAAAGCCGCGTTGCTGCAAACGAAAGTTACAACTCACAACACTTTCTCGCCCTGGTGGTCAGGCTGGCTTGCGGAAGATGATGACATACTCGTGTTTGAAGATGTAGAACCCGCCTCTCAGCGCCCGATAGCGCCATAGGTTACTGGAGCGCCCTTTGCCCCGTTCATTTCCCTCGATATTCTTCACGATAATGGCTTTGGTGCGGAATCCGACGCTTTGCATCCGCTCCAGGCAATAGAAGCCCAGGGGTATTAATTCGCCTTTTGTATATTTGTCGCCGATGATTAGGGCAGCAAATCGCTTCGGCTCCAGCAGATCGAAGCCATGGCGGGCGACAGTCTCGAATTGGTCTAGGAAGCTCTCTAAATCAGGGGCGTTGGAGAGATCGGCCTGTGACTCTGAAAATTGGAGTATGTCGTGATAGGGTGGGTGGAGGATCAACAATTGGGCTCGCTCGACGCCCATCTCCTCAAGCGTTGCGCTTACACGCTCGGCTGTCTTGGCCTGGGTCGAGTCGCCCTGGAGGATGTGGATGCGGTCGTCGAGCAGGTGGGGGGATATTTTTCCGCGTACGCTTTCGACCAGCTCCGGCTTTAGCTCAACGCCGATCAAGCGACGGTTTTGCAGTTCCGCCTCAATGGCGCTGGTGCCGGACCCAAGGAATAGGTCGAGCACGATCTCGTTCTCTTTCGTGTAGCGGAGATAGGTCTGGGTCGCGATCTGGGGTACGAAGTTGCCATGATAATCCAGTTGGTGGCCGCCGCTGCTATCGCGGGATTCGATCAGCCATAAACTATCGGTCCAGACGTGGTCATAATCACGCCAGCTTTCCAGATCTATATCGGAGTAGGGTGGGGTCTTCGTCATTTAATCCGTTCCTGTTTGCTGTTTCAGATCTTCGAAGGGCGCATAGATCCGTTCCCCGGTGGATAATGTCTCTCCATATTGGCTTTTTCGATGATCTCGTCGAAAATCTCGGCTCCTGTGCGGCTTGTCTTGTCGCTCCTTGTCACCCTCAGATCGCGGCGGAAAGTTTGGGATAGATCCTCCCTGGTGGCATAGTAAGTGAGAGCTAGAGCGCGAACGGCGTTGGCGATAGCGTAGCGAGGTTCGTAGCGATCTAAATCCTCAAAGAAGAACGCGCAACTGGTGTACATCCGTTGACGATGAAATTGAGCTTCCATTAACCACATCAGCCGCTGGCGTTCTTCATCCATGAGATCACTGAAGCCATTAGCTGAGGATTCAGCCTCGGTCAGGAATGTTTCCTCGGATACCTTTCCCATCACGACTTCGATATATTGGTCTCTCAGTTTCCAAGGAGCGAAGCCAAGCTGTTTAGCTTCGCACATGTAGATGTGGTCCAGGTCGCAGGCCAAATTGTCCAAGGCGCGGCGCAAAGCGCCTTTCCAACGATTGTCGCCAGGAGTGCATGCGCAGCCAACGAGCCAGCGGTCGAGCCTGTGGGAGCAGCTCCACGCTGTGTTTTCGATTAACTCGATTTTTTCCTGGGGTGGGTTTTCGCGCAGGTATCGCCCCAGTGTAGTGACCTCATAAGCGTAGCTCTCACCGGCTGTGAGGATCTGGCGCAGCACTTCCACGCCTTGGCGATGATGATGTCCGAAGGTCTCGCCGTCGGTGGCGATCAGCACTAGGCCACCCTTGCGGCAGCGCCATTCAATGTGCTCTTTGAGCCATTCGTCTACGTAGGCCGAATCGGGCATGCCGAAGGAGATGTTGTTGGAGAGTGCTCGGTCGCGCACGAAGATGGAGATGCTCTCTCCGTTGGGCAGCTCAACGCGATAAGGGCCAGCCCCGGCTCTCAGATCGCCTTTTACTTGCTCATCGGAGAGGATGGTGAAGCGTATGCCTTCCGCCGCCGCAACTTCAAGCGTCTCGTAGTCTGCCGCCATCTCTGGCAGCCAGAGCCCCTCTGGACGGTGTCCGAAGCGGTTCTCGAAGCTGGCGATGCCCCAGCGAATCTGACAGATTTTGTCCCGGCGTCGGGCCAGGGGCAGGATAGTGTGATGAACGGTCTGGGCTATGCCATTGCCAACTCCATGAGTAGCGAGGTAGTCGCGCTCGGCGGCGGTAATACGCTCATATGTATCAGGCGCATTCTTATCAAGCCAGCGTGCCAATGTGCCGCCGAGATTGAAGCTGATACGTTCGAAGTTTCCTGTCTTGGCGTTGGGGGTGTAGCACTGTGCGGTGATACGTTCGTTCCAATCGTGGTAGGGTGCTGCGCTGGGCTCTCTCGCGATGTGACCGGTAAAGGGGTCCTCTCTTGGTGGTTGGTAAAAGTGACCATGGATGCAAAGATAGCAAGTTGTGGTGTTCTCATCGTTCATAGAGGATTAACCTTGTTCAGTGCAAGGTCCAATGTGACTTTCCAAGGTCTTTCCGGCTCTAGGGCCGCTTCCCACCACAGGAGAGTACACGTGCCTTGATAGATACGCTCGTATCCCTCCTGGGAGTTGGAGATGGCCTCCAGTGGGAAATGCCAGAGATAGGCCGGTCGGTCTACTGTTAGTTCGACTTCGCCTGCCAGGTCGGGCAGCGTGGAGCCAATCCTCACTTGGGAGATTCCATCGCACCCTCCAAAGTCGTTGGGGATACGTTTATCGTCTTCGCTGCTTTCCTCAGGTAGAGGGCAGCCAGGGATGTCGAATACTCCGTAATGGCTGTCACCGCCGATGATGCCCCAATCGAATTCGACCCCGAAGCGGAGAGTGACCGGTATCTCGTTCAGATTGACTACCTGATAATCTACCTGGAATCCTAGACCGTAATGGCGATCCTTCCCGGATTGCTCATCCCTATGCATGGAGATGACTTTTTTGATGTGCACAGGGATTGGCACCTTGCCCGCCCAGACGGTGCCGTTTCGCGTCATAATTAGCCGCAAGATGTCATCCTTATCTTCCACTTGCGCCTCATAGGGCTGATTCACAAAGTCCCCTTGTTCTCCATAGCGGGCTTGGTAGAATGATTCCGGCGTGGTGTCGTGGTGAAGGAAGTGGTCCAGTAGTGCCGCGCGGCGGTGCCAATCGTAGAATAGGCTACGGTGAACGTCTGATTCTCTCACACGTACACCTTTGGGTATCTCTTCTTGGCCAGGCAGTATCAAGCGTCCTTGTTCCGCTGCTCGGCGCAGTCTTTGATGATACCCTTCTCGGTATCGGGTCATAACGTTGAGCAAGTTGTAGCGCCGCTCGCGCCAATCCCACTCGACCAATGCGCCGCCATAGGAGGGCTTGAATATCAATATCTGCTGATCGGTGTTGATAATTAAGTCCTCATGACCATCCGCGTCGAGGTCGCTGCGCTCGACCCGTGACCAGACGCTCGATCCCGCTGCGGCTCGATCAGCTATTTCCTCAGCTTCGATGAGGTGGGCGTAGTTTGCGGCGCGGATATGGAAAAGGTGGATGCCTCCGAATAACCCATGCCAGTAGCCGCAGTTGCATTGGCTTGCCCAGACGTGGTCTAGCGCTTTATCTTTCTCCGCGCCCTTCGGCATCTGGTGGACTTTGCGGCTGACCCAGAGCATCTTCTTGTGCATCTGGTTGATCTCGTCGTAGCGGGTCATAAACGAGCGCCAGTAGCCGCCTTTGAGGAAACGCAATATATCCTGGCGTCTTTGTTCCTTCATTTCGCGCTGTACGCGGTCGAATTCTGCATAGTTATCGGGCGGCAATGCCCAAAGCATCATCTCGTCGTAGGAAGCGGAGGGCAGATAGATGCGGCCCCAGGGATCTCTCGTAGCGGCGATTTCTCCCAGAGGGCTGGTTTGGAGCCAATCGGCGTTATCCTCCAGCGCGGTGAAGAAACGGTCCATCCAACCGCCCTCTCCCCAACAGTGCTCGTGCGTGCCGGGCCAGAAACCGAACTTCTCTCCGTCATCCCCCATCGCGGCGACGCCATTGGGGTGAAGTTGAGCCTTCTCACGTAGCCAGTCGATCACCTGTTTCACCGGATGCCACGGAATAGCGTAGCGCAGGTAGGTCGCGGTACTGAATACTTTCAATGTGTGTCCCTGTTCCTCGGTCACGTAGGCGCCGAATAGCTCATCGTTGGTCAAGCCAGCCATCTTGAACGGTGTATCGTCCAGAAGAGTGTATTGAACCCCGGCTTCAGAAAGCGGCTTGGGTAAGTATGGCTCCCAGACTCGCTCTGCGATCCATGCTCCCGTAGGCTGGTGGCCAAATTGTTTTTCCAGAAACCGAGTCATTTTTCCTATCTGGCCGATCTTGTCGGCGTCAGGGATGGCTACTAAAATCGGCTCATAATAAGCGCCGGTGAGAAGTTCAATCTGCTCTCTTTCTATCATTCCGCGGAGCCGTTCCAGGTGTTCGGGGCGATTGGCCAGCATCCAGCCCAGAAGAGGGCCGGTGTAGTGGAGGGCTAGTCGGATATTCGGGTGTCGCTCCAACGTCTTAAGTAGCGGGGTGTAGGCCCGTTCCGTGGCTTTGGCGAAGATATGATCGAAGTTGCCTACCGGCTGATGATTGTGGATAACTAGAGAGAGTGTAAATTTGGACATATCACTTTTTCCTTTTGGGTATTGATCTGGATGAGTGTGGTCCCTCTGTTATCAACAGCGAGGCGGATGAGAAAGTCATGTAGTTGTCTCTAGAATGAGTTAGATGATACCACAAGTATGTGATTTATCAACTTGAGGTGCGGATTGCAAACTTACTCAACAACCGATTCGAACATGTCCAGTCGCATCTCGATGCGGCGAAAGGCTTCGATGAAACCAGCCTCTTGCATAGCTGGCCAGTGTGGATCGTAGACGGGCAAATTTTCGCTCTTGGTGTCTGTGCCTGGGTAGCGTGCGTATAAGGCACGGATTAAGGCCAGGCCGACCTGATGCGGGTCGCCCACTTCCGTCTGAAGAACCAGGCGCCCGAGCTGAAGGGGTGTTTTCTGGTACACTAGCCAACCCCGATCGCCGTTCTCCAGCTCGACGCGCAGCGCAGCCAAGCTGCCAGCGTTCAAAAGGGATGGGGTCTCATCTAGCCAGGAGGGGATGCTTTGGCGTCTAGAGAGCAGCTCTATCGCTTGTTCTTGGTTCAGATATTGAACAGCGTGGCTTGGTGCCTTGTGGGTCGGGGGACCAGGCGGGCGGCGGATCACCAGCAGCATTCTTGTCTCGCGGAATCCCAACTTGCGGAAAAGGCGATAAGCGGGTACGTTGTTCTTGATCACTTCCAGAATGACGTAAGGAGCTTCAATGCGGCGCGCGTGGGAGATTAAGCATTCCATCAAGCGCTGCCCGATACGGAGCCCACGTCTGGCAGGTAGCACTTCCAGGCGGGTGATCCATGCGCGTCCAGGACGGACGCCTAGCATGTTCAATCCCACTGGTTTCCCGTTCAGCATGGCGATGGCTGATTTTTCCAGATCAACGTCATAGTTGCGCACGTATTCACGCAAGCTAAGTGCGCTCATAGGCATCGGCACGATGTAATCCACTCTTCCCCGATTGTAGACTTTGACGAGTTCGTCAAAAGTGAATTTACTGGCCTTAATCAAATTGAGGGCATCGGGATTGGGAGGTTTGGCCTGAGTGGCTGAATTTCTTTCTCTGTCCTGTTTTTTTGGTGCTGAGGGCACTATGTGTTATCCGATGGTAGATAAGCGGCGACTTGTTCGTCGAGTGAGGAGAAGTTGATGGGCTTAGAGATGTAGCCATCAAAGCCGTAAGCCTCTGCCATTCGGGCGCCGGTCTCTGGAGGCCAAGCTGTGACCGCGATGACAGGTGTTCCTTGTAGTTTGGGTACGCGCCGTATCTGAACTAGTAAAGTTTGCCCATCCAGATCGGGCAGTCCCAGGTCGAGCATAATTAAGTCAGGGCGATGTGTAGTTGCCATCTGTAACCCCGTCTCGGCGTCGCTGGCCGAAATCACGTCGTAACCGGCGGCGGTCAGCACACGGCTCGCTACGTTCACGTGATCGGGGTTGTCCTCTATGATCAGCACTTTTGGCATATGATGCTCCTTTGGGCGATTCAGTGATTAAGCGAGTCAGCGA